>NZ_JAQQPR010000009.1:0-212673 GCF_036688705.1 Duganella sp. S19_KUP01_CR8
CCGCGCCGGCCGGCACGCGGCGCGCCGGCGGGGCGCTGCGCGGCGCCTCGCTGCCGCCGCCGCTGTCGCCGACCAAGCTGGCGCCGGAGCGCTGGCCGCCGCCGCTGTGCGCCGAGCTGGCCTGCTGGTTAAAACCGTTGTTCTGGTTGGACATGCCGGCCGAGACGGTGGCGTTGCCCAGCTGGATGCCGGCTTCGCTCATCATTTCGCGCAGCTTGGGCATGGCCGCTTCCAGCGCCTGGCGCACTTCCGGCTGGGCCGAGCTGAAGGCGGCGGTGGCCTGGTCCTTGTTGATGCTCAGCACCACTTGCAGCGGGCCGAGGTCGGGCGGATTCAATTCCATGGTGGCGCTTTGCTCGCCGCCGGCGGCCATGAAGATGATCTTCTGGCCCAGTTGCTGATCCCAGGCCTGGGTGCCGACACGGCTGCTGAGCTTGTCCGTCGGCACGGCGCTGACGGCGGTCTTGGCCGCTTCCAGCGCCGATTGCGCGCTCGGCGCGATGGTGATGGCCGGGGCGGCTTCCTTCAGCAGCGGCGCCGCTTCGGTCGGCTGCGTGGTCTTGCCGGTGAACACAGGTTGCAGCGGATCGGATTGGCGCGGCGTGGCGCGCGCCACGTTGTCCGGATGTTCCATGCCGGGGCCGACCTTGATCGGCGCCGCCGGTTCGGCTGCTTCGGCCGGCGCGGCGTCGGTGGTGTCGGACAGGGTATCGATGACCGGGCCGTCCGGGATGGCGCTGACCGGCTTGCTGTCGGCCACTACCGGCTTGACCGGGGCGGCGCTCGCGGCAACGGCGGCGGTCGTGGTGCTGGCGGCGGTGGCGGCCTTGGCGGCTGCCGCTGCGGCAGCTGCCGCGTCGGCGGCGGTTTGAGCGGTCGAGCCGGCTTTCGTCAGGGCGGCCTTGAAATCGGCGGCGGCGTTGGCGTCGGCGCCGGCTTGGGCGGTTTTCAGGGTGTCGGCCTCCAGCGTGGCGGCGGCGGGCAGGGCGGCGCGGCGCACCGCAGCGCGGCGGTCGGCGGCGTCGCCGCGCGACTGGAACATCGCCTGCAGCTTGCTGTGGAAGGTGGCCAGCGTGAAGGGCTTGATCAGGCAATCGGTCACGCCGGCCTGGGCCGCCGCGCGCAAGCCGTCGCGGTTGGCTTCGCTCGGCAGCAGCATGAAAGGCAGTTCGATGTCGGAAAGATTGCTGCGCACCCATTGCAGCAACTGCAGGCCGTTCATGCCCGGCATGTCGAGATCGGAAATGACGGCGGCGATCGGCCGTTCGGCCAGGATGCGGCAGGCCTCCTCGCCGCTGCCGGCCAGGTAGACGTTGACGAAACCCAGGTCGGCCAGGATGCCTTTGACCACGGAGCGCATCTGCTGGTTGTCGTCCACCACCAGCAACGGCAGCGATCGGTCGATATTCAAAGCGGGCATAGGCAGATTCCAGCATGATAGTAAATCGCCCGGCGGATGCTGCTGCGGCGGGCGGTTGCGCGGGTGCAACAGGTCCTCAGGGCGCGGGCGCACAAGTCCACATCTTAGCGTTAAATTATTTCTCTTCGGAAGCTATTTGAAGTGATGTCGCGTAAAACACCAGATACAATTGAATCGCCATCTACATTGTGGCGCAGGCTTTGTTTCTGAGATACAGTTGGACTCACGGCATCCACCGAACGAGATGCCGAGAGACTCTACAGCGGGGTGGCGTCCAGTGAAGAACACTAGCGGCTTCGACAGTAAAATTCTGCTCCCCTTCGGCCTGGCCGGCGGGGGCGCCCTGGGGACGATGTTGGCCGGTTGGAGTGCCTGGGGTTGGTACACCGTTTTATGGTCGGCGCTGCTGCTGGCGGCCGCGGCATGGAGCGTGCGCGGCGCCGCCGCATCGGCGCTGGGCGGTGGCGAACGGGCCATGATCGAGGACTACCTCGACGCCCGCGAACGCTTCGGCGACGCCGTGCTGCCGATCTGGTGCCGCCACATCGAAAACTCCCGCACTCAAATGGAAGAAGCCGTGGCCGACCTGGCCGGGCGCTTCTCCAGCATCGTCGACAAGCTCGACGACGCGGTCCACGTCTCCAGCCATGATAGCGGCAAAGGCGGCGGCAAAGACGGCAAGGGCGACGGCAGCTCGATGACCGAAATTTTCTCCCGCAGCGAAACCCAGCTCGGCTCGGTGGTGACGTCGATGAAATCGGCCATGTCGTCCAAGCACGCCATGCTGGCCAAGATCAAGGACCTGGAACGCTTCACCCGCGAACTGCGCGACATGGCCGAAGGCGTGGCCAGCATCGCCGCGCAAACCAATCTGCTGGCGCTGAACGCCGCCATCGAAGCGGCGCGCGCCGGCCCGGCCGGACGCGGCTTCGCGGTGGTGGCGCAGGAAGTGCGCAACCTGTCGAGCCGCTCGGCCGAGACCGGCCGCAACATTTCCAACCGCGTCGGCCTGATCAGCAGCGCCATCCTGGCCGCCAGCCAGGCGGCCGAGCAGTCGAGCGAGCAGGAAGACAAGTCCATGCAGTCGGCCGAAGGCATGATCGAATCGGTGCTGGGCGACTTCCGCCAGATGACCGACGCGCTGGTGCAGTCGTCCGACAAACTCAAGGAGAGCAGCATCGGCATCCAGGGCGAGGTGGGCGAGGCGCTGGTGCAGCTGCAGTTCCAGGACCGGGTCAGCCAGGTGATGGCCCATGTGCGCGAAAACATGGAGCTGTTGCCGGCGCTGCTGCGCGAGAACCGCGACCGCTACGTCGCCGACCAGGTGCTGGAGGCGCTGGACGCCCAGCCGCTGTTGCACGAGCTGCAAAAGACCTACGCCATGGCGGAAGAACACGCGGTGCACGGCGGCTCCAGCCACGCCGCGCCGGTGGCGGCCGCCGCCGACGAGATTACCTTTTTCTGACGTTTTTTCTGACGCTTTTTCTGAAGATTAACCGAGGTAGAGAACATGGCTAAAACCATCATGGTGGTCGACGATTCGGCCTCCCTGCGTCAAGTGGTCGGCATCGCGCTCAAGGGCGCCGGCTACGATGTCATCGAAGGACGCGACGGCGTCGATGCGCTGTCCAAATGCACCGGCCAGAAAATCCATCTGGTGGTGTGCGACGTCAACATGCCGAATATGGACGGCATCACTTTCGTGCGCGAATTCAAGCAGCTGCCCTTGTACAAATTCACGCCGGTGATCATGCTCACCACCGAGTCGCAGGAGAGCAAGAAGGAAGAGGGCAAGGCGGCCGGCGCCAAGGCCTGGGTGGTCAAGCCGTTCAAGCCGGAAGTGCTGCTCGGCGCCGTTGCCAAACTCGTCATGCCATAACCCACGGAGGACGCCATGTCCGATGAATCTGGAGTAGCCGTCGCCCGCATCGCCATCGACGGCGAGATGACGATCTACCGCGCCGCCGACCTCAAGGCGACCGTGCTGGACGCCTTGCGCAAGACGCAGGTGCTGGAGATCGACCTGTCCGGCATCACCGAACTCGACACGGCCGGCCTGCAAGTGCTGATGCTGGCCAAGCAGACCGCCAACGCCCACCAGCGCGAACTGCGCCTGGTCAAGCACAGCCCGGCGGTGGTGGAAATCCTGGAAATGCTGGACCTGGGCGCCTTCTTCGGCGACGCCCTGCTGATACACGCCTGATTCCTTCATCTGTTTCTTTTTGTTCCGAGGGCATGACCATGAACCTGGACGAAGCACTACAGACCTTCATCACCGAAAGCCGCGAGCTGCTGGAAGACATGGAGAACGCGCTGCTCAACGTCGACATCGCCGGCGACCAGGGCGAGGCGATCAACGCCATCTTCCGGGCGGCCCACACCATCAAGGGCTCGGCCGGGTTGTTCAGCCTGGACCACATCGTCGCCTTCACCCACGTGGTCGAGAGCCTGCTGGACGAAGTGCGCGACGGCCGCGTGACGCTCAACGATGAAATGATCGTGCTGCTGCTGTCCTGTTGCGACTACCTGTCCGGCATGACCGACGCGCTGGCCGCCGGCCAGCTGGAGGCCGATCCCGACACCGCGCCGGAAGGCGAGATGCTGCTGCAGCAGCTGCGCCGCCACATGGCCGGCGGCGCCGCCGAAGCCCAGGCCGAGGCGGCGGAGGCGTCGCTGGCGGTGCACGCCGAGCCGGGCGTCGAGCGCATCGACCAGGAGCGGGGCGACAGCGACTACTGGCATATCTCGCTGCGCTTCGGCCGCGGCGTGCTGCAGAACGGCATGGACCCGATCGCCTTTCTGCGCTACCTGGCCAAGCTCGGCAAGATCGTCGGCATCGCCACCGTGCCGGACGCGCTGCCCGGCGCCGAGGACATGGACGCCGAGCTGTGCTACCTGGGCTTCGAGATCGCCTTCGACAGCACGGCCGACCGCGAAGCCATCGCCGGCGTGTTCGAGTTCGTGCAGGACGACTGCGAGATCCGCATCATTCCGCCGCACAGCAAGGTGTCGCACTACGTCGACCTGATCCGCGCCCTGCCGGAGCAGGCCGCGCGCCTGGGCGAGATCCTGGTGCGCTGCGGCAGCGTCACCTCGCACGAGCTGGAGGGCGCGCTGCACCAGCAGTCCCATCCCGCCAATTCGCTGGACGAGGTCACGCCGCAGCAGCTGGGCAGCATCCTGGTCGGCGCCGGCAGCGTGCCGCCGGTGGTGGTCGAGGCCGCGCTGGCCAAGCAGAAGCAGGTCAGCGAACAGAAGGCGCAGGAGAGCCGCTCGATCCGCGTCGATTCCGACAAGCTCGACCGCCTGATCGACCTGGTGGGCGAGCTGATCATCGCCGGCGCGCGCGCCAATATGATCGGCCAGCACATCCAGAACACCGAGCTGCAGGAATGCACCTCGACCCTGTCCGGCCTGGTGGAGGAGGTGCGCGACGCCGCGCTGGAACTGCGCATGGTCAAGATAGGCGCCACCTTCAACCGCTTCCAGCGCGTGGTGCACGACGTCGCCCGCGAGCTGGGCAAGGACATCGGCCTGATCGTCGACGGCGAGGATTCCGAGCTGGACAAGACCGTGGTGGAGAAGATCGGCGATCCGCTGATGCACCTGGTGCGCAACGCCATGGACCACGGCATCGAGCCGGGCGACGTGCGGGTGGCCAACGGCAAGCCGGCCAAGGGCATGATCAAGCTCAACGCCTTCCATGAATCGGGCAGCATCGTCATCGAAGTGAGCGACGACGGCGGCGGCCTGCGCAAGGAGAAGATCCTGGCCAAGGCGGTCGAGCGCGGCCTGGTGGACGCCGACCGCAAGCTGACCGACAGCGAGATCTACAACCTGATCTTCGAGGCCGGCTTCTCGACCGCGGAAAAAATCACCAACCTGTCCGGGCGCGGGGTCGGCATGGACGTGGTCAAGCGCAACATCACGGCGCTGCGGGGCAGCGTCGACGTCTCCAGCAAGGAGGGCGCCGGCACCACCGTCACGGTGCGCCTGCCGCTGACCCTGGCGATCATCGACGGCTTCCTGGTGCAGGTGGGCGGCTCGGTGTTCGTGATCCCGCTCGACATGATCGAGGAGTGCATCGAGTACGCCACCGAGCCGGGCCAGGACTATTGCAACCTGCGCGGCCAGGTGCTGCCGTTTGTCCGGCTGCGCGAGCTGTTCCGCATCGGCGGCGCCTCGACGCGGCGCGAGAGCATCGTCGTGCTCAAGCTGGGCAACCACCGCGCCGGGCTGGTGGTCGATACCCTGCTGGGCGAGTTCCAGACCGTCATCAAGCCGCTCAGCCCGATGTTCAGCGAAGTCAAATGCATCAGCGGCTCCACCATCCTGGGCAGCGGCGAAGTGGCGCTGATCCTGGACGTGTCGGCATTGATGCACACCGTCAGCGGCAAGGGCGCCGCCGTGGCGCTGGCGGCTTAGTCGAGCGCCCAATTGTGAAGAGGATGAGATGAATACAGCAGCGAACGAAGCAGTAGTCAACAAGGTGGTCACCTATGGCAGCAGTGCCATCGTCGCGCTGCAAAGCGGCGCCGCCCTGCCCAGCCAGTTCCTGACCTTCATGCTGGGCGAGGACCCGTACGCGGTCGGCATCCTGCACATCAAGGAGATCATCGAGTACGGCGCGCTGGCCACGGTGCCGATGATGCCGCCCTGCGTGCGCGGCGTGATCAACCTGCGCGGCGCGGTGGTGCCGGTGATGGACCTGTCGGCGCGCTTCGATCGCGGCCCCAGCGTGATCGGCAAGCGCAGCTGCATCGTCATCGTCGAGGTCGACGGCGGCGCCGGCGACAACAAGCAGGTGCTGGGCATGCTGGTCGACGCCGTCAACGCGGTGGTGGAAATCGCCGCCGGCGACATCGAGCCGGCGCCGTCCTTCGGCACCCGCATCCGCCCCGACTTCATCGCCGGCATCGGCAAGTACAACGGCAAGTTCGTGATCCTGCTCGACATCGAGCATGTGCTGTCGAGCGAGGAAATCGTCGAGATGGCGCGTGGCACCGTCGCCATGCACCACTGCTGAGCCGGCGGCCCCCATGCCTGCCGTCACCATCACCGAGCGCGAGTTCTTACAGTTTCAGCGCTTCATCTACGAGGCGGCGGGGATCTGCATGGCCAACGGCAAGCAGGCGCTGGTCAGCGGGCGCCTGGCCAAGCGCCTGGCGCACTACCAGCTGGAGACTTACGGCGACTACCTGCGCCTGCTCGAGAGCCGCGCCCAGCCGGCCGAGCTGCAGGTGGCGGTCGACCTGCTGACCACCAACGAGACCTATTTCTTCCGCGAACCCAAGCACTTCGCGCTGCTGCGCGAGCTGGCGCTGGAGGCGCGCGACAAGCGGCAGACGCCGCGCGTCTGGAGCGCCGCCAGCTCCAGCGGCGAGGAAGCCTACAGCATCGCCATGGTGCTGGCCGACGTGCTCGACGACGCGCCGTGGGAAGTGCTGGGCACCGACATCAGCACCCGCGTGCTGGAGCGCGCGCGCTGCGGCCACTACCCGATGGAGCGCGCCAGCCAGATGCCGGCCGCCTACCTGAAGCGCTTTTGCCTCAAGGGCCAGGGCAGCGAGACCGGCACCCTGCTGATCGAGCGCGCGCTGCGCCAGCGGGTGCAGTTCCGCCACCTGAACCTGAACGAGCCGCTGCCCAAGCTGGGCAGCTTCGACGTGATCTTCCTGCGCAACGTGATGATCTACTTCAACCTGGCCACCAAGCGCCAGGTGGTGGCGCGTTTGCTGGCGCAGCTGCGGCCGGGCGGCTACTTCCTGATCGGCCACTCGGAAACGCTGAACGACATCAACGACACCCTGGTTGCGGTGGCGCCTTCGATCTACCGCAAGCCATGATCGTGACGCTGACCATGCCCGACTCAAAGCTCATCGACATATTCCTGATGCCCGGCGATTACTTCGTCGGCGACGAGCGCTATCGGGTGCGCACGCTGCTGGGGTCCTGCGTGTCGGTCACGCTGTGGCATCCGGCGCTGCGCATCGGCGCCATGTCGCACTTCCTGCTGCCGGGCACCGGCCGCAAGAAAAGCCACGACAAGCCGGGCATCTATGGCGCCGACGCCATGGACCTGCTGTTGCGCGGCATGGCGCGCCACGGCGTGCCGCTGATCCAGTGCCAGGGCAAGATCTTCGGCGGCGCCGCCATGTTCCCGCGCAGCGTCAAGGTGCGCGACATCGGCATGCAGAACGGCGACTATGCCCGCACGCTGCTGCAGCAGCATGGCATACGCGTGGTGTCCGAAAGCCTGTTCGGCGAAGGACACCGTCAACTGATCTTCACCATCCGCAGCGGCGAGGTATTGAGCCGCCAGGTGCCGCCGGAAGCTATGGCCGGCGGCACTGCGGGGCCGGACAAGGAGAAGGCATGAGTGCAATCAATGTCATGATCGTCGATGACTCGGCGGTGGTGCGGCAGGTGCTGAGCAGCCTGCTGAACGCGGCGCCCGGCATCGTGGTCGGCCACGCGGTGGCCAATCCGCTGCTGGCGATGGAGCGCATGAAGGTGCAGTGGCCGGACGTGATCGTGCTCGACGTCGAGATGCCCAAGATGGACGGCATCACCTTCCTGCGCAAGATCATGAGCGAGCATCCGACGCCGGTGGTGATCTGCTCGACCTTGACCGAGAAGGGCGCGCAGACTTCGGTCGAGGCGCTGTCCGCCGGCGCGGTGGCCATCATCACCAAGCCGCGGCTGGACCTGAAGCAGTTCCTGCACGATTCGGCCGACGAGCTGGTGTCGGCGGTGCGGGCCGCGGCCGGCGCCCGCGTCGGCAAGCTGGTCAACCGTCCGGCGCCGCCGCCGGTGACGGCCAAGCTGAACGCGGACGCGGTGCTGCCGCCGTCCGACTTCCGGCCGATGACCGCCACCACCGAGCGGGTGGTGGCGATCGGCACCTCGACCGGCGGCACCCAGGCGCTGGAGGAGGTGCTGACGGCGCTGCCGCGGGTCTCGCCCGGCATCGTGGTGGTGCAGCACATGCCGGAGAAATTCACCGCCGCCTTCGCCGCCCGCCTCGACAGCGTGTGCCAGGTGCGCGTCAAGGAGGCGGCCAACAACGACCGCGTGCTGCAAGGCATGGTGCTGATCGCCCCGGGCGGCAAGCACATGCTGTTGCGCCGCACCGGCGCCCAGTATTTCGTCGAGGTGGTGGACGGCCCGCTGGTCAACCGCCACCGGCCGTCGGTGGACGTGCTGTTCCGCTCCACCGCGCGCGCGGCCGGCGCCAACGCGCTGGGCGTGATCATGACCGGCATGGGCGACGACGGCGCCGCCGGCATGCTGGAGATGCACAAGGCCGGCGCCCGCACGGTGGCGCAGGACGAGGCCAGCTGCGTGGTGTACGGCATGCCCAAGGAAGCGGTCAAGCGCGGCGGCGTCGAGAAGTCGCTGCCGCTGAACGCGATCTACCGCGAAATCCTGCAACAGCTGTCCTACTGATGGCCGCCATCATGCCCACCCTGACCCTCGCCGACAGCCTGACCGCGACGCCGCGCGCCTGGAGCGGCCAGCGGGTGCTGGTGGTGGAGGACAGCGTGGTGCAGCGCGGCTACCTGGCCGGCCTGCTGCGCCAGCTTGAATTCGGCGAAGTGCTGGAGGCGGCCGACGGCAACGAAGCCTTGCAGCTGCTGGAGCGCCTGGGCGGCGAGGCGATCTTCCTGGTGCTGACCGACCTGGAAATGCCGGGCATGGACGGCATCGAGCTGACCTGCCAGCTGCGCGAGCGGCAGCTGGCGCAAAACCTGATCGTGGTCAGCGCGCGCGATCCGCGCCTGCTGGAGATCATCGAGAGCATGAACTTCGAAGACGCCTGCATGGACTTGCTGGGTACCTTGCTCAAGCCGGTGCAGCTGGACGCGCTGGCGATGCTGCTCGACCGCGCCGGCAAGAAGGCGGTGCCGCGGCCGGCCTGCGCGCAGCCGGACCTGCCCGGCCTGGACGAGCTGGCGCAGGCCATCGAACGCCAGGAATTCCTGGCGCACTTCCAGCCCAAGGTGACCATCCAGAACGGCCATCTGAAAGGCCTGGAGGCGCTGGCGCGCTGGCAGCATCCGGGCCGCGGCCTGCTGTCGCCGCTGCACTTCATCGAGACGATGGAGGGCACGCCGCTGATGGCGGAGTTCACGCTGGGCATGGTGCGCCAGGTGCTGGACCGCTTGCTGGAATGGACCCAGAACGGCCTGCCGTCGCTGACGGTGTCGATCAACCTGTCGGCCGACAACCTGGCCGAACGCGCCTTCATCGACCGCCTGACGGCGCTGGTGATGGCCTCCGGCGTGCCGCCGTCGGCGCTGGTGTGGGAAGTGACCGAGACCAGCGTGATGCGCCAGCTGTCGCAGGCGCTGACCAATATGGGACGCTTGCGGCTGATGGGCTTCGGCCTGGCGATGGACGATTTCGGCATCGGCTATTCGTCGATGCAGCAGTTCGCCCGCTGCCCGTTCACCGAACTGAAGATCGACCGCGCCTTCGTCCACGGCGCCTCGCAATGGCCGAACCGCCACGTGGTGCTGAAAAGCGCGCTCGACCTGGGCCAGAGCCTGGGCGTGGCCACCGTGGCCGAGGGCGTGGAAACGCTGGCGGACTGGAAGCTGCTGCGCGAACTGGGCTGCGACATGGCGCAGGGCTACCTGCTGGCCAAGCCGATGCCGGCCGGGGAACTGGTGGGCTGGATCAGGCAGGACCGGCGCCGCCTGCGCGCGCTGGCGGAACAACCGTAGTACCTCACACATCCGATCGTTGTCGTCTCAGGGAGTCATTATGTTGTCTACTTTAACGGTCAGGGCCAAGATCCTCATCCTGCTGGCGGTGGCGGTGCTGGCACTGGTGGTGGTGGTGCTGATCGCCTTCGCGGGCCTGAAGCAGGAGGGCGCGATGCTGATGGAAATCGGCAAGAACCGCCTGCCCTCGGTGCAGGCGCTGCAAACGGTCAGCGAGGGCCAGACGGCGCTGCGCTCGGCCAACCGCTCCATGGATACGATCGCCGCCTATCCGGACGAGATGGATATCATCGCCCACGAAATCAAGCGCAAGCAGGAAATCTGGGGCAATGTCGATAAAGCCTGGAAGGTCTACGAGCCGCTGCCGCAGGAGGCCGAAGAGGCGGCCTTGTGGAAGACCTTCGTCAAGCAGTGGGACGCCTGGAAGGCGCGCGACGCCGGCATCAGCGAACTGGCCGGCCAGATAGTGCGGGCCGACGCCGCCAAGCGCAAGGAGCTGTTCGTCGCCTTGCATGGCGCCGTCAAGGACGCCCGTCCCTTCTTCCATGACGCCGAGGAAAGCCTGAACAAGCTGGTGGCGCTGAATGTCGGCTACGGCGACGCCGCCGTCAAGCAGGCCGACGAGGCGTCCGCGCACGCGCTCAGCCTGATGTACACCAGCGCCGGCGTGGCGCTGGCGCTGCTGGTGGCGATCGGCCTGCTGATTTTGAACGGCATCATGAAGCAGCTGGGCGGCGATCCCTCGTATGCGGCCGAGATCGTGCGCCTGGTGGCGGACGGCGACCTCAGGACCGAGGTCGCGCTCAAGCCCGGCGACAGCACCAGCCTGCTGGCGGCGATGAAGGGCATGATAACCAAGTTGTCGCAGGTGGTGCAGGAGGTGAACAGCGGCGCCGAATCGTTGGCCAGCGCCTCCGAGGAAGTGAGCGCGACGGCGCAATCGTTGTCGCAGGCGGCCAGCGAGCAGGCCGCCGGCACCGAAGAAACCAGCGCCTCGGTGGAGCAGATGACGGCGTCGATTTCGCAGAACACGGAGAACGCCAAGGTCACCGACGGCATCGCCAGCAAGGCCGCGCTGGAGGCGGCCGAGGGCGGCGAGGCGGTCGAATCGACGGTGGCGGCGATGCGCCAGATCGCCAAGAAGATCGGCATCATCGACGACATCGCCTACCAGACCAACCTGCTGGCGCTGAACGCGGCGATCGAGGCGGCGCGCGCCGGCGAGCACGGCAAGGGCTTCGCGGTGGTGGCGGCCGAGGTGCGCAAGCTGGCCGAGCGCAGCCAGGTGGCGGCGCAGGAAATCGAACAGGTGGCGTCGAGCAGCGTGCAGCTGGCGGAGAAGGCAGGCCGCCTGCTGAGCGAGATGGTGCCGAATATCCGCCGCACCTCCAACCTGGTGCAGGAGATCACGGCGGCGTCGGAGGAGCAGTCGGCCGGGGTCGGCCAGATCAACTCGGCCGTCACGCAGCTGAGCCAGACCACGCAGCAGAACGCCTCCAGTTCCGAGCAGCTGGCCGCCACCGCCGAAGAGATGAGCGGCCAGGCCGAACAGCTGCAGCAGGCGATGTCCTTCTTCAAGCTGGCCGGTGAGTCGCGGCCGATCCGCACGGTGACGGTGGCGCGCCAGGCGGGCAAGCCGAAGCCGCGTCCGGCCGGCGACATGGCCGGCAGCCGCCGCATGGCGGAAATGCGGGAGCCGGACGAATCGCATTTTGTTAAATTCTGAGCGAGGCAGCGATGAATACCCTGACTGTATCCGAAACCAGGCAGTTGGCCGCCGGCGGCCCTGCGCAGTACCTCAGTTTCATGCTGGGCCAGGACATGTTCGCGATCGGCATCCTGGCGGTGCGCGAAATCCTTGAATACGCCGGCGTCACGCCGGTGCCGCAGATGCCGGCCTGTATCAGCGGCGTGATCAACCTGCGCGGCACCGCCGTGCCGGTGCTGGACCTGGCGCGCCGGCTGGAGCGCGAGCCGTCGCCGATCGGCAAGCGCACCTGCATCATCGTGGTCGAAGTCGACAGCGACGAGGGCGCGTTCGTGATCGGCATCCTGGTCGACGCGGTCAACGCGGTGCTCGATATTCCGCCGGCCGACGTCGAGCCGGCGCCCAGTTTCGGCGCCCAGGTGCGGGCCGAAATGCTGCAGGGGATAGGCAAGGTGCAGGGGCGCTTCGTGCTGCTGCTGAACGTGCAACACGTGGTGGCGGCCAGCGAACTGGCCGCGCTGGCGGCAGGCGGCGCTTTGCCGCAAACTTCATAACGCATACAACCGGGAGCTGCGCATGTTTTCCTCCATAACAGTCAGGACCAAGATCCTGACGCTGATCGCTGTCGCCGTTCTGGCGCTGTTGCTGGTGATGGTGATCGCTTTCCAGGGCTTGAAGAAAGAAAGCGAGATGTTGGCGGAGATCGGCAAGAACCGCCTGCCGTCGGTGCAGGCGCTGATGGCCATCAACGAAGGCAAGACCGCGATCCGTTCGGCCAACCGCGGCGCCGACGTGGTTGCGATGTCGCCGGAGGACACGGCGGAAATCGCTCAGCAGATCAAGCGCCGCGGCGAGATCTTCGCCGAGATCGACAAGGCCTGGAAGATTTACGACCCCTTGCCGCAGAGCAGCGAGGAGGCGGCGCTGTGGAAGATCTTTGTCAAGCAGTGGGATGGCTGGAAGCAGAAGGACGCGGAGTTCGGCGAGCTGCTGAAGCAGATCATCGGCGCCGATACGGCCAAGCGCAAGGACTTGTTCGTTGCGCTGCACCGCAATCTGACCGACAACCGACCGGCTTTCCGCGCGGTCGAGGAGAGCCTGGACAAACTGGTGGCGATGAACGTCAAGTACGGCGACGACGCCGTGACCGAGGCCGACGCGGCGTCGGCCAGCGCGTCGAGGAGCATGTACGTGGCTTCCGGCGTGGCGTTGGCGCTGCTGGTGGCGCTGGGTATGCTGATCCTGAACGGCATCCTCAAACAGCTGGGCGGCGATCCGTCGTATGCGGCCGAGATCGTGCGCCAGGTGGCGGACGGCGATCTCAGCGCCGACGTCGCGCTCAAGCCCGGCGACAGCACCAGCCTGCTGGCGGCGATGAAGGGCATGATAGCCAAGCTGTCGCAGGTGGTGCAGGAAGTGAACAACGGCGCCGAGGCGCTGGCCAGCGCCTCCGAGGAAGTGAGCGCGACCGCGCAATCGCTGTCGCAGGCGGCCAGCGAGCAGGCCGCCGGCACGGAAGAAACCAGCGCCTCGGTGGAGCAGATGACGGCGTCGATTTCGCAGAACACGGAGAACGCCAAGGTCACCGACGGCATGGCCAGCAAGGCGGCGCTTGAGGCGGCCGAGGGCGGCGAGGCGGTCAAGTCGACGGTGGCGGCGATGCGGCAGATCGCCAAGAAGATCAGCATCATCGACGATATCGCCTACCAGACCAATTTGCTGGCGCTGAACGCGGCGATCGAGGCGGCGCGCGCGGGCGAGCACGGCAAGGGCTTTGCGGTGGTGGCGGCCGAGGTGCGCAAGCTGGCCGAGCGCAGCCAGGTGGCGGCGCAGGAGATCGAACAGGTGGCGTCGAGCAGCGTGCAGCTGGCGGAAAAGGCCGGCAGCCTGCTCGATTCCATGGTGCCGAATATCCGCCGCACCTCCGACCTGGTGCAGGAGATCACGGCGGCGTCGGAGGAACAGTCGGCCGGCGTCGGCCAGATCAACTCGGCCGTCACGCAGCTGAGCCAGACCACGCAGCAGAACGCCTCCAGCTCCGAGGAACTGGCCGCCACCGCCGAAGAGATGAGCGGCCAGGCCGAACAGCTGCAGCAGACCATGTCCTTCTTCAAGCTGGCCGGGGTGTCGCGGCCGATGCGCACGGTGGTGGCGGCGCGCCCGCCGCGCCAGACGGGCAAGCCGAAGCCGCGTCCGGCCGGCGACATGGCAGGCAGCCGCCGCATGACGGAAATGAGCGAACCGGACGAATCGCATTTCGTCAAATTCTAAGCGAAGCAGGGCCGGCAAGGCGCCGGGACAGGCGCCGCCGGATTGTTGTGATCAACTTCATATCAAGACCTGGGGAGGCATCATGTTGCGCCAACTGAAAATCAGCACGTATCTGGGTTTGTCCTTCGGTTTCATTGTCGTGCTGCTGATAGGCGGCATCATGCTGGGTATCTCCAAGCTGGGTGCGATCAACGACCTGAATAACGTCGTCATCCAGGACCGCTATCCCAAGGTCGTGCTGACCTATAAGTGGATCGGCGACGTCAACCTGATCGCGCGCTCGCTGCGCAACGCCATCATCTTCACCGACCCCAAGACGATCAACGCGGAGCTGGAGCGCATCACCACCGCGGACGGGCGCATCGGTGAAAACGTCAAAAAACTCAAGGACATCGTGCGCAACCAGAAGGGCAAGGACCTGCTGGCCAAGACGCTGGCGGCCGAGAGCCAGTACCTGGCGGTGCGCGCCGACTTCATCGCCCTGGTGCGCGCCGGCAAACGCGACGAAGCCGCCCCCATCCTGATCGAAAAGCTGCGGCCGGTGCAGAGCGCGTATTTCGGCGCGCTCGACGCCATGAACGACTACCAGGCCGAGGCGATGGCGGTGGCCGACAAGGAAACCGACGAGCAGTACGAGAGCGCGCGCCAGCAGTTGATCACCACCGGCGTCGTGGCGGCCGTGCTGGCCTCGCTGCTGGCCTTCCTGATCGTGCGCGGGCTGATGCGCCAGCTGGGCGGCGAGCCGGCCTACGCGGTCGACGTGGTGCGCGCCGTGTCCGAGGGCGATCTGAGCGTGGTGGTGCAGCTGCGCGCCAACGACCGCAGCAGCCTGCTGGCGGCGATGAAGGTCATGATAGACAAACTGTCGCAGGTGGTGCAGGAAGTGAACACCGGCGCCGAGGCGCTGGCCAGCGCTTCCGAGGAAGTCAGCGCGACGGCGCAATCGCTGTCGCAGGCGGCCAGCGAGCAGGCCGCCGGCACCGAGCAGACCAGCGCCTCGGTGGAGCAGATGACGGCGTCGATTTCGCAGAACACGGAAAACGCCAAGGTCACCGACGGCATCGCCAGCAAGGCGGCGGCGGAGGCGACCGAGGGCGGCGAGGCGGTCAAGTCGACGGTGGCGGCGATGCAGCAGATCGCCAAGAAAATCCATATCATCGACGACATCGCCTACCAGACCAACCTGCTGGCGCTGAACGCGGCGATCGAAGCGGCGCGCGCCGGCGAGCACGGCAAGGGCTTCGCGGTGGTGGCGGCCGAGGTGCGCAAGCTGGCCGAGCGCAGCCAGGTGGCGGCGCAGGAAATCGAACAGGTGGCGTCGAGCAGCGTGCAGCTGGCGGAAAAGGCCGGCGGCTTGCTCGATGCAATGGTGCCGAACATCCGCCGCACCTCCAACCTGGTGCAGGAGATCACGGCGGCGTCGGAGGAACAGTCGGCCGGCGTCGGCCAGATCAATTCGGCCGTCACACAGCTGAGCCAGACCACGCAGCAGAACGCCTCCAGTTCCGAGCAACTGGCCGCCACCGCCGAAGAGATGAGCGGGCAGGCTGAACAGCTGCAGCAGGCGATGTCCTTCTTCAAGCTGGCCGGAGCAGGCCGCTACTGACGTGGGGTGTACGCCACAGGTGAGTATTGGTGAGATTTGCGGCGGCAGATTGGTTCACAATGAATTGTGACCGTGTTGCCGACTGGAGAATTCGCTTATGTTCAAGCAAATGAAGATGGAGACCCGGCTGCATGCCGGCTTTGGCGGCATCGTGCTGCTGGTGATCTTGCTGGGGGGGGTAGCCTTCGCCAAGCTGAGTTCGCTGCATGAACACTGGAGCGACTTCGAGACCATCACCCTGGTGCGCAAGAACGCCGTGCTGGAAGGCGTTACCGCCCATGGCCAGGCGGTTCATCATTTCAAGAACTATATCCTGCGCGGCGGCGAAAACAACAGCAAATTCCGCGCCGATCTGGCGGTTATCGACAAGGAGATGACCGACTACAAGGCCGTGGGTAGCGTGACGCCGGAGGAGCAGGCCTTGCTCGCCGAAATTTCGACGGCAACCCGCAGCTACGGCGAGAGCATGATCCAGCTGGAAGCGATGCACGAAAAGGGTATGACGCCGCAGGAGATGGACAAGGCCATCAAGGGCGCCGACGAGGCTATCTCCTCAGCTTTCCGCAAGCTGCTCAAAGTGAACGACAGCGAAACCAAGGGCGAATCGGCTGCCATGACGGAAGTGACCGACTCCGCCAAGAAGCTGATCCTGGGTATCGACATTGTGATCGCGGTGCTCGGTTGTGTGCTGGCGGTGTGGCTGGCGCGCAGCCTGTCGGGCATCGTGCGCGAAGTGCAGTCGGTGGTGGGCAGCCTGGCCGGCGCCTCCGAGGAAGTCAGCTCGACCGCGCAGTCGCTGTCGCAGGCGGCCAGCGAGCAAGCGGCGGGCGTGGAGGAGACCAGCGCCTCGATCGAGCAGATGACGGCGTCGATCGCGCAGAATACGGAAAACGCCAAGATCACCGACGGCATCGCCACCCAGGCGGCGGTGGATGCGGCGCGCGGCGCCGAAGTGGTCAAGGCCACGGCGGCGGCGATGAAGCAGATCGCCAGCAAGATCGGCATCATCGACGACATCGCCTATCAAACCAACCTGCTGGCGCTGAACGCGGCGATCGAGGCGGCGCGCGCGCACGAGCACGGCAAGGGCTTCGCGGTGGTGGCGGCCGAGGTGCGCAAGCTGGCCGAGCGCAGCCAGGTGGCGGCGCAGGAAATCAGCAAGGTGGCGTCGGACAGCGTGGAGCTGGCCGAGCAGGCCGGCCATATGTTCGATGCGCTGGTGCCGAACATCCGCAAGACGTCGGATTTGGTGCAGGAGATTTCGGCGGCGTCGGAAGAGCAGAGCTCGGGCGTGCGGCAGATTAACAGCGCGGTGGGTCAGCTCAGCCAGACCACCCAGGTCAACGCGGCCAGCTCGGAGGAACTGGCGGCGACGTCGGAAGAGATGAGCGCGCAGGCCGAGCAACTGACCCGGCTGATGGCGGTGTTCAAACAGTATGCGGCTGAGGAGGCGCCGCGCGCCGGAGCGGCGCGCCGGCCGGTGGTGTTGAAGACCGGCGGCGTCAAGTCCGCGCGCCCGGCGCGCAAACTCGATCTGGTGGCCGACGGCGCGCCGGACGAGACCAAGTTCACGCGCTTCTAACCCCGCAGGACCGAAGAGGGGTCAGACCCCGTACGGGGTCTGACCCCGGCGGCGGCGCGCCGGTTGGGGGTTAAGGCTTGACGAACTTCAGCGTCATGCGGTCGCTCTCGCCGATGGCCTTGTACATGGCGCGGTCTTCGTCCTTGTTGGCGTAGGTCGGCGGCAGCGCCCAGACGCCGCCTTTGTGCTCGGCCTTGTCCTTGGGATTGGCGTTGACTTCCGACTTGTCCGCCAGCTTGAAGCCGGCCGCTTCGGCCAGGCCGATCACATACTTCTCGTGCACATAGCCGGCGCTGGCCTCCTTGCCCTCCGCCTTGGAGGCCGGCAGGCGGTGCTCGACCACGCCGAACACGCCGCCTTTCTTCAGGCTGGTGTAGACGCTGCCGATCAGCGCTTTCATGTTGTCCGGGCCGTCTTCCGTCCAGTTGTGGATATTGCGGAAGGTCAGCACCATGTCGACGCTGCCGGCCGGCGCGAACTCGTACTTGCGCGGCGGCGAGAACACGCCCAGCGCCACCTTGTTGTACACCTCCGGCTTGGCGTTCAGGCGCGCCATGAAGCGCTCGGCGGCCTTGCGCTCGTTGGCGTCGGGCGCGGCCAGGTCGTTGCCGGCGGCGATCAGCTTGCCGTGGTCGCGCAGGTAGGGCGCCAGGATCTCGGTGTACCAGCCGCCGCCCGGCGACAGCTCGACCACCGTCATGGTCGGCTTGATGCCGAAGAAGTTCAGCGTTTCATACGGATGGCGATAGACGTCGCGCTCCACGTTGGCCGGGGTGCGCGACGGCGCGGCGATGGCGGCCTTCAGCGCCGCATCTTCGGCGGCGTAGGCGCCGCCGGCGATCAACATGGTGGTGGCCAGGACGGCAAGTACGGTTCGTTTCATGCAAAGTCTCCTGAGGGTTCGTTTGTTTGGACGATGCGCAACCGCTCGCCCTGCGCGATCATGGTCCAGGCTTGCCATAAGGTCAAGCGAATTGGGACGGCGCTCCGCCCAGCCGTGACGGCCCGTCCCGGCGGACACCGGGCGGACACTTTCGGACACTGGCGGACAGTCGAGCGGACAGATAGGCGGACACTTCAGGTCTGAATCTCCTGCCCGCCGCACCAACTTGCAACATGAATACCCGTGGCACGCATTTTGCCTATCTCCTTCCTTAATCCGGCGCTAATATTGCAAAACCGGCGGAAACGGCGGCGGATATTCAGGTGTAGTGCAAAGCAACGAGTGGTAACGAAGTAGTTCCAGCTAGAAAAGCAAATAAAAAGCAGAACCCCGGGCGACCGGCCCGCAATCTAATCCTTGCTGTTACGTTTTTGGAGATACGATGGAACGACGTGCATTCCTCAATGTTAGTAGTCTGGCCCTGGGCACGATGCTGCTGCCCGCCTTCGGCCGTGCAATCGCGGCGGAAGAGCTGCTCAAGCCAGTCGCCCTGCAATTCAAGAAAATGCTGGCCGATACCGCGATGACCGCGGCGACCCAGGCCGGCGCCTCCTACTGCGACGTGCGTGTGGGCCGCTACCTGAACCAGTTCATCACCACCCGCGACCTGAACGTCGAGAACGTGGTCAACACGGAATCGGCCGGGGTCGGCGTGCGCGTGATCGCCGGCGGCGCCTACGGCTTTGCCGCTACCAACGACATGAGCCCGGACGGCGTCGCCGCCGCCGCGCGCCAGGCGGTCGCCATCGCCAAGGCCAACGCCAAGCTGCAGACCGAGCCGGTCATCCTGGCGCCGGTCAAGGGCGTCGGCGAAGTGTCGTGGGCCACGCCCATCGTCAAGGACTGGCGCACCGTCGCCATCAAGGACAAGGCCGAGCTGCTGATCGCCGCCAACAAGGCCGGCATGGAGGGCGGCGCCAGCTTCATGCAGTCGCTGCTGTTCCAGGTCAACCAGCAGAAGTACTTCGCCTCCACCGACGGCTCCTATATCGACCAGGACGTGCATCGCCTGTGGATGCCGGTGTTCGCCACCGCCGTCGACCAGAAGACCAACAAGTTCCGTTCGCGCCAGGGCCTGTCGTCGCCGGTCGGCATGGGCTACGAATACCTGGACGCGCGTCCCGAACACAAGATCAAGGCGGCCGGCGGCGTGACCACGCTGTACACCAAGTCCTACGATTTGATCGAGGATGCGCGCGCGGCCGGCAAGCAGGCCAAGCAGAAGCTGACCGCCAAGTCGGTCGAGCCGGGCAAGTACGACCTGGTGCTGTCGCCGGAACACATGTGGCTGACCATCCACGAATCGGTCGGCCACCCGACCGAGCTCGATCGCGTGCTGGGCTATGAGGCCAACTACGCCGGCACCAGCTTCGCCACGCTCGACAAATGGCAGTCCAAGAAGTTCAAGTACGGCTCGGACATGGTCAACATCGTCGCCGACAAGACCACCCCGGGTTCGCTGGCCAACGTCGGCTACGACGACGAAGGCGTCAAGTGCAAGCGCTGGGACATCATCAAGGACGGCATCCTGGTCAACTACCAGGCCACCCGCGACCAGGCCCACATCATCGGCGAGAAGGAATCGCACGGCTGCTCGTATGCGGACAACTGGAGCAGCGTGCAGTTCCAGCGCATGCCCAACGTCTCGCTGCAAGCCGGTAAAAAGAAGATGACCCCGGACGAAATGGTCAAGGACGTCAAGAAGGGCATCTACATCGTCGGCGACGGTTCCTTCTCGATCGACCAGCAGCGCTACAACTTCCAGTTCGGCGGCCAGCTGTTCTACGAAATCAAGAACGGCAAGATCGGCGAGATGCTGGAGGACGTGGCCTATCAATCGAACACCCAGGAGTTCTGGAATGCCTGCGCCGGTCTGTGCGACGAGCGCGATTGGCGCATGGGCGGTTCCTTCTTTGACGGTAAAGGCCAGCCTTCGCAGGTGTCGGTGGTGTCGCATGGCTCCAGCACGGCGCGCTTCAACGGCATCAACGTCATCAACACCGCACGCAAAATCGGCTAAGCCCTGGAGACCACGAGATGAAGAATTTGAGTCAAGACGAAGCAAAACGTATCAGCGACAAGGTGCTGTCCTTTTCCAAGGGCGACCAGTGCGAAGTGAACATCACCGGCAGCCGCAAGGGCAATATCCGCTACGCGCGCAACGCCGTGTCGACCGCCGGCTTGATCGAGGACACGCAGCTGGCGGTGTCGGTCGCCTTCGGCAAGAAGCAGGGCACGGCCACCATCAACGAGTTTGACGACAAGTCGCTGGAAAAAGTGGTGCGCCGCGCGGAAGACCTGGCCCGCCTGGCGCCGGAAAATCCGGAGTTCATGCCGACGCCGACCAAGCAGCAATACAAGGCCAGCGAGACCTTCTTCCAGAAGACCGCCGACATCGATCCCGAATTCCGCGCGCAGGTGGCGGCCTACAGCATCGAGAACAGCAAGAAGAACAAGCTGGTGGCGGCTGGCTTCTTCAGCGACAGCACCCAGTTCAACACCATCGCCAACTCGAACGGCGTGTTCGGCTACCAGCAGGACACTGGCCTGGACTTCACCGTGACCGTGCGCACCGAAGACGGCCGCGGTTCGGGCTGGGCCAAGCGCAGCGTGGGCGACGTCAGCAAGTTCGACGCGCGCGAAGCGTCCAACGTGGCGATTGAAAAAGCGCTGCGTTCGGTGGAAGCCAAGGCGCTGGAACCGGGCCGCTACACGGTGATCCTGGAACCGGCGGCGACGTCGGACCTGCTGGCCTTCATGTTCAACGGTTTCGATGCGCGCCAGGCCGACGAGGGCCGCAGCTTCCTGTCGAAAAAGGGCGGCGGCAACCGCATGGGCGAGAAGCTGTTCGACGAGCAGGTCAACGTCTGGGCCGACCCGTGGGACAAGGACGTAGCGGTGCTGCCGTGGGACGGCCAGAACATGCTGGCGCGCGAACGCCAGGACATCATCAAGGGCGGCAAGATCGCCAACCTCGATTACTCGACCTACTGGGCCAAGAAGCAGGGCAAGCGCGCGGTCGGCGCGCCGGGCAACATCATCATGGCCGGCTCCAACAAGTCGACCGAGGAGCTGATCGCCAATACCAAGAAGGGCGTGCTGGTCACCCGCACCTGGTACATCCGCATGGTCGATCCGCAGTCGGTGCTGCTGACCGGCTTGACCCGCGACGGCACCTTCTACATCGAGAACGGCAAGATCAAGCATCCGATCAAGAACTTCCGCTTCAACGAAAGCCCGGTGACGATGTTGAACAACATCGAGGAGCTGGGCCGGCCTGAGATCCTGTCGGGTGACGAGTCGCAGTTCCAGCTGCTGATCCCGGCGATGCGGGTGCGGGACTTCAACTTCACCTCGTTGTCGGACGCGGTTTAAAGCATCAAGGGCCGGATCTGATTCCGGCCCTGTTACATTCATCAGGGAGTTATTGTGGAACGACGTTCATTTCTAAAAGTTAGTGCGGCGGCCGGCGGCAGCCTGCTGATACCGGTCTTCGGCAACGCCATCGCGGCCGAAGAGCTGCTCAACCCCATGGCCGTGCAATTCAAGAAATCGCTGGCCGACGCCGCGATGAACGCCGCCACCAAGGCCGGCGCCAGCTACTGCGACGTGCGCATCGGCCGCTACCTGAACCAGTTCCTCACCACGCGCGACCTGAACGTGGAAAACATCGTCAACACCGAATCCTCCGGCGTCGGCGTGCGCGTGATCGCCAACGGCGCCTACGGCTTCTGCTCGACCAACGTCATGACGCTGGACTCGGTGGCCGCCGCCGCGCGCCAAGCGGTCGCCATCGCGCGCGCCAACGCCAAGCTGCAAACCGAGCCGGTGGTGCTGGCGCCCGTCAAAGGCGTCGGCGAAGTGGCATGGGCCACGCCGTTCAAGAAGGACTGGCGCACCGTGGCGATCAAGGAAAAGGCCGAGCTGCTGATCGCCGCCAACAAGGCCGGCCTGGATGCGGGCGCCAGCTTCATGTCGTCCAACCTGTTCCAGGTGAATCAACAGAAGTACTTCGCCTCCACCGACGGTTCCTACATCGACCAGGACATCCATCGTCTGTGGTCGCCGCTGACCGCCACCGCCGTCGACAAGGCCACCAACCGCTTCCGCACGCGCGACGGTTTGTCGTCGCCGGCCAGCATGGGCTATGAATTCTTCGACGCCAAAGAATCCAATAAAATCAAGGCCGCCGGCGGCGTCACCACGCTGTACAAGGGCGCCTACGATCTGATCGAGGATGCGCGCGCCGCCGGCCGCCAGGCCCGCGAAAAGCTCACCGCGAAAACCGTCGAACCGGGCAAGTACGACCTGGTGCTGTCGCCGGAACACCTGTTCCTGACCATCCACGAGTCGGTCGGCCACGCCACCGAACTCGATCGCGTGCTGGGCTACGAGGCCAACTACGCCGGCACCAGCTTCGCCACGCTGGACAAGTGGAAGAGCAAGAACTTCAAGTATGGTTCGGACCTGGTCAATATCGTCGCCGACAAGACCACGCCGGGCTCGCTGGGCTGCGTGGGCTACGACGACGAAGGCGTGGCCTCCAAGCGCTGGGACCTGATCCGCAACGGCATCCTGGTCAACTACCAGGCCACGCGCGACCAGGCGGCCATCATCGGCGAGAAGGAATCGCACGGCTGCTCGTACGCGGACAGCTGGAGCAGCGTGCAGTTCCAGCGCATGCCCAACGTGTCGCTGGAAGCGGGCAAGAAGCCGCTGACGCCGGACGACATGGTCAAGGACATCAAGAAGGGCATCTACATCCTGGGCCGCGGCTCGTACTCGATCGACCAGCAGCGCTACAACTTCCAGTTCGGCGGCCAGCTGTACTTCGAGATCAAGAACGGCAAGATCACCAACCAGCTGGAAGACGTGGCCTACCAGTCCAACACCCAGGAGTTCTGGAACGCCTGCTCGGCGCTGTGCGATGAACGCGACTGGCGCATGGGCGGCTCCTTCTTCGACGGCAAAGGCCAGCCTAGCCAGGTCAGCGCCGTATCGCACGGATCGCCGACCACGCGCTTCAACGGCATCAACGTCATCAACACCGCTCGCAAGATAGGATAATCAATGAAGATGCTGAACCAGGAAGAAGCAAAACGCATCAGCGACAAGGTGATGTCGCTGTCCAAGGCCGACGAGTGCCGCGTGCAGATCAGCGGTAGCCGCAATGGCAATATCCGCTACGCGCGCAACGCCGTGTCGACCGCCGGCCTGACCGAGAATACGCAGCTGACCGTCAGCGTCGCCTTTGGCAAGCGCCAGGGCACGGCGTCGATCAATGAGTTCGACGACAAGGCGCTGGAACGCGCGGTGCGCCGCGCCGAAGACGTGGCGCGCCTGGCGCCGGAGAATCCCGAGTTCCAGCCGGCGATCAAGAAGCAGGACTACAAGGATTCCGCCACCTACAGCGCCGCCACCGCCGCCATCGATCCTGAATACCGCGCCGAAGTGGCGGCCGTCAGCATCAATGCCTGCCGCAAGCAGGGTTTGATCGCGGCGGGCTTCTTCAGCGACACCACCGGCTTTGAAACGGTGGCCAACTCGAACGGCGTGTTCGGCTACCAGACCTTGAGCAACCTGGGTTTCACCATCACCACCCGCACCGAAGACGGCCGCGGTTCCGGCTGGGCCACGCGCTCGGCCACCGATGCCAAGAAGTTCGACGCGCGCGAAGCGTCCGAGATCGCGATTGAGAAGGCGCTGAAATCGGTGGAGGCCAAGGCGCTGGAGCCGGGCCGCTACACGGTGATCCTGGAGCCGGCGGCGACGTCGGAAATCATCGGCCGCATGTTCGGCGCCTTCGATGCGCGCCAGGCCGACGAAGGCCGCAGCTTCCTGTCGAAGAAGGGCGGCGGCAATCGCCTGGGCGAGAAGCTGTTCGACGAACAGGTCAACGTCTGGGCCGATCCGTGGGACAAGGACGTGCCGGTGCTGGCATGGGACGGTGCTTCGATGCTGGCGCGCGAGCGCGCGGACGTCATCAAGGGCGGCAAAGTCGCCTCGCTGGACTACACCCGCTACTGGGCAGAGAAGCAGGGCCAACGCGCCACCGGCCGCCACGGCAACATGATCATGGCGGGCGGCGGCAAGTCGACCGAGGAGCTGATCGCGTCGACCAAGAAGGGCGTGCTGGTCACCCGCACCTGGTATATCCGCATGGTCGATCCGCAGTCGCTGCTGCTGACCGGGCTGACGCGCGACGGCACCTTCTACATCGAGAACGGCAAGATCAAGCATCCGATCAAGAACTTCCGCTTCAACGAAAGCCCGGTATCGATGCTGAACAATATCGATGAACTGGGCAAGCCGGTGGTGATCGGCGGCGACGAGGTGCGGTACCAGATGCTGATCCCGCCGATGAAGGTACGTGACTTCAATTTCACTTCATTGTCGGACGCGGTGTAAGGAAGGGCCTGTGGCCAATTACGATTTTTACTTCACCCGCCTGACCTACGAGTCGGGCGACTGGGATGTCGATATCCGCATGCCGAGCAACGTGCTCAACTCGCTGGTCGAATACACGACCTTGCGGGTTGATCCCGTCGAGCGCATCGTCGCGCTGTCCGATCCGAAGATGCTGGAGGCGCCGTTCTGCTATTTCGCCGGCCACAAGCTGGTGCAGTTCACGCCGGCCGAGCGCAAGAACCTGGAGCGCTACATCAAGGGCGGCGGCTTCCTGTTCGTGGACGACTGCAACCACGATATCGACGGCCTGTTCGCCAAATCGTTCGAGGCCGAAATCGCCCGCATCTTCGGGCCGAAGGCGCTGCACAAGATCCCGAATACGCATCCGGTGTATTCGAGCTTCTTCCATTTCGACGGCCCGCCCAACACCAGCGTGGAGCTCAACGGCTGGGGCGACGATCTGGTGCACGACTACCTGAAGGCGGTGGAAGTGGGCGGCCGCGTGCGGCTTTTGTACAGCAACAAGGACTACGGCTGCGAGTGGGACTACGACTTCCGCAACAAGCGCTGGCTGGTGGTCGACAACACCCGCTTTGCGGTCAATATCATTCAATATGCGTTGGGAGCTTGATCTTGGATAGTGCAATCGCCTGGAGCGAAAATGAAATCGGCGCGCTGAGCGCCAAGGTGGCGGCGCTGAAGGCGAGCATGTCCCGTGTGATCATCGGCCAGGAGAACGTGATCGACTCGCTGATCATCTGCCTGCTGGCAGGCGGCCACGCACTGGTGGAAGGCGTGCCGGGACTGGGCAAGACGCTGCTGGTGAAATCGCTGTCGCAGGCGACCGACATGGACTTCCATCGGGTGCAGTTCACGCCGGACCTGATGCCGTCGGATATCGTCGGCACCGAGATCCTGGAGGAAGACCATGCGACCCGCAAGCGCGAGTTCCGTTTCCAGCGCGGGCCGGTGTTCACGCAGGTTCTGCTGGCCGACGAGATCAACCGCGCGCCGCCGAAGACGCAATCGGCGCTGCTGGAGGCGATGCAGGAACGCAGCGTCACCTTCGCCGGCCAGACGCACCAGCTGCCCAAGCCCTTCTTCGTGCTGGCGACGCAGAACCCGATCGAGCAGGCCGGCACCTATCCGCTGCCGGAAGCGCAGCTGGACCGCTTCCTGCTGCGCATCGACGTCGTGTATCCGACCGAGGAAGAGGAGATTGCGATGGTCTCCGCCACCACCCACGCCGGCCTGAAAGACGCCGACCCGGTGATGGACGTGGCGACCCTGCTGCGCTTGCAGCAACTGGTGCGCGACATTGAGATTGGCGATCACCTGCTGGCGTATGCCACGCGGCTGGTGCGCGCCACCCGTCCGGCGCTGACGACGGTGCCGGCGGTGACGAAACATGTGGGCTGGGGCGCGGGTCCGCGCGCGGGGCAGGCGCTGGTGCTGGCCTCCAAGGCGCGTGCGCTGATGCACAACCGCCTGGCCGTGACGCGCGAGGACATCGGCGAAATGCTGCTGCCGGTGCTGGCGCACCGCGTGATCCGCAACTTCGAGGCGGAGGCGGATGGTGTGGCGATCGCCGACATCCTGCTGGCGCTGCGCGAGCATATCCGCCCAGACTAAGCCGCGATGCAATCGACCTTTAAACCGTCCGCCGCCACCATGACGGCGATGATGGCGCAGACCAAGGATCTGGAGCTGTTGATCCGCCACGTGCTGGCGGGGCTGGGTCATGGCCTGCACGCGGGCCGCGAGCGCGGCGCCGGCGTCGAGTTCTCCGAGTACCGTGCCTACGCGCCGGGCGACGAGTGGCGCCGCGTCGACTGGAAGCTGCTGGCGCGCGCGGACCGCTATTTCGTCCGCGAGGCGGAGCGCGACAGCCACGTCGCCACCTGGCTGTGGCTGGACGCCAGCGCTTCGATGGCCGAGCCCAGCCGCGAGATCAACGGTGTCGACAAGCTGTGGTTCGCGCGCACCGTGCTGGCCTGCGTGGCGGCCATTGCGCAGCGGCAGGGCGATGCGTTCGGCCTGGTGGTGTGCGGCGGCGGCAAGGTCGAGTTCACGCAAGCCTCGCGTGGGCCACGCCAGTTGCAGCGCGTGCTGGCGCAACTGGCCAAGGCCAGGCCGGAAGGCAGCCTGCCCAGCGCCGAGGTGTTGAAGGCCAACCTGCATTTCGCCCGTTCGCCGAGTCTGATTTTCGCCGCCAGCGATTTCCTCGACTGGCCGTCGCCGTTGAGCGAGGCGCTGCTGCGCCTGCGCAGCCTGCGGCACGACGTGCGTCTGCTGACCTTGCGCACGCAGGCGGAGGTGGACGCCAGTTTCAAGGCCGGTGCGGCCTACCGCGATCCTGAGCAGAGCGACGGCTTGCACCGCATGAGCAACGCCGACCGCGAAAGCTACAGGCAGCAGAGCCGCGCGCATTTCGATGCGGTGGCCACCAGCTGCCGTCAAAACAATATCGTCCACTACGAGGCGCGTATTGAACAGCCTTTGGGCGGCGTGCTGCGCAGCTGGTTGCAACTGGCCGGAGCGCGCGCAAAATGAAGATGGGTTGTCGATGCTGAGTTCTTATCCCTTGTGGTGGCTTGCGTTGCCGGTGCTGTTGCTGCCGGTGTGGTGGCATCGCCAGAAGCGCCAACGCCTGAAGGCCGAGCCGCTGGCGACGGCGCGCTTCCTGCCGTCGGCCGCGCCGGAGCAGCTGCGCGTCTGGCAGTGGCGCGACCGCCTGCTGTTGCTGGTGCGCTGCCTGATGCTGGTGGCGCTGATCGCCTGGCTGGCCGCGTCCATCTTCCCGTGGCGTGGCGATACCGTGCTGCTGGACGCCGGCGCCGACCAGGCCTGGGCGGGGCAGCAGATCGCCGCCGCCGGCATGGGTGCCGCGCAGCGCATCGAGCTGCCGCCGAACGGCTTGCAATGGCTGCGCCAGCACGAGCGCGACTGGCGCCCCAGCGCGCGCCTGCTGATCGTCGCCCGCGCCGACCAGGTGGCGATGCCGGCCCGCGTGCCGCAATTCAGTCACCAGGTGGAACTGCGCACCAAGCCGCCGGCCACCGCTGCCATCGCCGCGCCACCGACCGAGCATCACATCGTGCAGGCGGGCGCGCAGGAGCAGGGCACCGCCTGGCGTTCGCTGTTCGCCGCCTTCAACCGCGCCGGCGATGGCGCCAACCGCTACACGCTCGCTGCCGAACCAAACGCAAACACCGAGTTGATCGTCTGGGAATCCGCCGCCGCACCACCTGCCAACTGGCGCGCCCCGCACTGGTGGATCGCCGCGCCAACCGGCTTCCCCGAACTGGCAAACGCCTCCACGCTGAATATCAACGGCATCGTGCTGAAATACGCCGACACCCCGCGCGGCCGTCTCTGGACCTCCGACGCCTTGCCGCCACGCGACGCCGACACCGCGCGCGCCCTCCACGAAGCCTGGCGGCAGCTCAGCCCAGCCCCCGCGCCGGCCTACCCGATGCCATCGCAATCGTTGGCCGCAGCACGCAGCGCACTGCCCGCCATCACCGACGCCAAGCCTGTCGCCTGGCTAGCGCTCGCCCTGCTGGCGCTGTTTTTACTCGAACGGATACTGACCCATGCACGGCGAAACTGACACCCTGCGCCGCCACCTGTGGGCCGCCGTCCTGCGCCGCCGTGTGCCGCAATGGCTGGCCGCGTTGGCGCCACTGGCCATCGCGCTGGTCCTGCTGCACGCAGCCCGTCCGCTGGTGATCGCGGCGATACTGCCGTGGGCCATCTGGCTGGCCGTCGACATCTACCGCTGGCGCCTGCGCATCAAGCGGGAATGGACCTCGTGGCTGAACGCCGCCATCCCCGCGCTGGAAGACAGCAGCACGCTGCTGGCCGCCGACGCCACCACGCCCATCGCCAAACTCCAACAGCAACGCCTGCAAGCCCGCCTGGCCTCCGTGCTGGGCGAGAACGACTACCGCAGCATCGCCCGCAGCCGCGTGCGCATCAGCGTCGTGCCGGTCCTGCTCAGCCTTGCGGCAGCGGGTGCCGCATGGGGCTACCACGGCCAGCAGACCACCGCCGTCGCCGCCCCCGTCGCCGGCCAGACGGCCAAGCCCATCGTCGACGGCGAGATCTACCTGCGCGTCACGCCGCCAGCCTACACCGGCGTCCAGCCATTCGAGACCGCAGCCCGCGACATCCAGGTGCCGCAATTCTCCGAAGTACGCTGGTGCGTGCGCAAGCCGGGCGGCCCGCAGCCGGCGGTGGAACTGGGCGATGGACTCAGCCTGCCCGTCACCGAAGCCTGCGCGATGAAGCGCGTGGAGGAATCGCTGTTCTGGCGCGCGCGCGGCAAGAACGGCACGCGCTACAACATCCGCGTGACGCCGGACCAGGCGCCGCAAGTGACCATCGTCGAACCCAGCGAATTGATACACATCCTCGCCAAGGATGCGAAGGCCGTGCAGATCTCCGTCACCGTCCGCGACGACTACGCCATCGTCCGCGCCAGCCTGCACATGACGCTGGCGCGCGGCAGCGGCGAGAACATCCGCTTCAGCGACCGCGAAGTGCCGCTGCCGCAATCGTCCGACCCCAAAGTCCGCAACTGGAAAAAACAGTGGACGCTGGCGGAGCTGGGCATGGAGCCGGGCGACGAGCTGTACTTCTTCGTGCGCGCCACCGACAACTCGCCGGACAACCCGCACACCACCCAGTCGCCGACCTACACGCTGCGCCTGCCCGCGCCGGAAGCGGAGAGCCTGGATTCGACCGCGCTGCCGTCGATCGCCAAGCCCGAAAACCTGCGCAGCCAGCGCCAGATCATCATCGACACCGAGCAGCTGGTGGCCGACATGCAGGCCCACCCCAACATGCCCGCCGCCACGGTGCGTGACCGCAGCGAGTCCATCGCTTCGGACCAGGCCAAGCTGCGGCTGCGCTACGGCCAGTTCCTCGGCGAGGAATCGAGCCTGTTCGGCGGCGAGCACGAACACGAAGGCGAGGAACACCACGGCGCCAAGCCGGGCTTCGGCAACGACATGTCGGTATTGAAGGAGTTCGGCCACGCGCACGACCAGGAAGACAACGCCACCATCTTCGACCCCAAGACCAAGGCGGTGCTGAAGCGCGCCCTGTCAGCGATGTGGGATGCGGAGAAGTCGCTGCGTGCGATTGCGCCCAAGCCCGCGCTGCCGCCCGAGTACAAGGCACTCGACGCGATCAAGGAATTGCAGGCGGCGGAACGCATCTACCTGCACCGCACGGCCTTCGTTCCACCGGCGTTGAAAGAGGAAAAACGCATGAGCGGCGACATTGTCGGCGTGTTGAGTTACAGGCGCGCGCAGGGTGGGGCGGACAACACGGTACCGGCTGAAGTGCGCGAACTGGTACAGGCGTTGTCGCAGGATGGTGTGCTGCCGGCCCTGTGGAGCAAGGCGGCCCGCGACACCATCGCCGCCCGCATCGTCGACCAGGAACAGAAACTGAGCGCCCAGCGCGCGGTGCAGGATGTGCAGGATGGCTGCGTCGCCTGCCGTGGCGAACTGCGCGCCTGGCTGCGCGGCACGCTGACGGACGCGCCGGTGCTGCTGCAGGCGCGGCCTTCGACGGATACGCCGTTCCGTCAGGCCTGGAGCGGCAAGGAGCAACAAAAATGATGGACATGGATTTCACAACCGCGGTCGTCGCCGCGCCGGCAGTCGTACCACTCGCCGCGCTGGCAGCCGGCGCGGCCGGCGCCGTGCTGTATGGCCGCAAGCGCCAGTGGATCGACGCCGCATTGATTGTCGCGGCATCGGCATCGCTGGCCGTCGCGTTGGCCGATATACGTCTGCCTCAGACGGGCGACAACATCGTGTCGGTGGCGACCGATGCATCCGGCGGCATCAGCGAAGCAGCGCTGCTGGCGATACCGCGTGCGCAGTCGATCGCCTTGAGCGGCGACGGCCTGCGTGAAGCGCAGTGGCGCGATCTTCCAGCACGCCGCGTGCAATGGAAGCCTGCCGCCGCCGATCTGCTGTGGCTGGACTTCCCACGCTCGATGTCGCTCGGCCGCATCTTCACGTTGACGGTGCGGCGCGGACAGGCGCAACGCGGTTGGCGCTTGCAGCTGCTGGCCGAGAACAAGCAGGTGCTGGCGGATTCGCAGATCGCCTCCACGGCGACGTCGCAACTGGGCGTGCAGTGGCTGCCGCCGGTTGCGGAGGCCATGGTGTTGCAGGCACGCTTGCTCGACGGCGCCGGCAAGGTGATCGCGCAAGGCCCAATACCGTTGCAGGTGAAAGAGGCGCTGCCCTTGCAGATACAGGGGCGCTTCGATGCGCCATCGTTCGATGCCCGCGCGCTGAACCAGCTACTGGCGGACGGCAGCGCGATACTCGACTGGAGCGTCACGCTCGGCAAGGCTGTGGCGCGCAGCGAGACCGCGCGCGCACCGCTGACGGCACCGAATGCGGTGTTTGTCGATGCGGCTTACGTCGAACATATGAACCGGTCGGCGCGCGGCGCCTTGCTGGCGCAGACGCGGCAGGGCGTTCCCTTGGTTGTATTGGGTTCCAATGCCGCCGATGCGGCGATGTGGCAGCGCGAGTTCGGCCTGCGTCTGCGGCCGCAGTCGCCGACCACGGAGAAGGAGGATACGCGCCAGTTCACCGTCGCCGGTGCTGTGCTGGCGATGCCGCCTGCGGGCTTGAATCCCGACGATAACGCAGCCGCGCCGTGGTCCGTCGTGGCGCGTGATGGCAAGAAGCTGCCGTGGCTGTGGCAGCGCGATTTGCAGCAGGGACGCGTGGTGTGGGTAGGCGTATCGGATTGGCACCGTTACGCGATCAGCTCACCGCAGGCCTTGGCCTTGTGGTGGCAGGGCGCGATGGACAGCATCGCGCTGGCCAGCGTTCAGAAGACGGGCTGGCAGATCGCCGATCCGATGCCGCTGCCGGGTTTGCGCAGCGAGATCTGCGCGCAGGGCGTAAAGGCTGGCGCGGTGCTGGACGTTGCAGGCGCCGCTCAGCTTCAGTTGCAGCCGCGCGCGGACAAGGCGGAGGCGGCATGCGCCGCGCTGTGGCCGCAGAAGACCGGATGGATGACGTTCAAGGCGGCCGGTGTCGCGGAGCCGGGCATGGAGTATGTGTATGCCCGCACCGACTGGCCGGCGTGGCAGAAGGCGCTGCGTCGCGACGCCACCGCGCTGTACGCTGCACGCGCGGTGGCGCCGGGCCACACCGCCGAAGCCGCCCAGGCGCCAAGGCGTCCGCTGCCGGTTGCGCCGTTCGCCGTGCTATTCGTGCTGTCCATGCTGGGCCTGTGGTGGCGCGAGCAGCGTCGCTGACTTGCCTGGCGCCCAGCGGACGATGCGCTCCGCCACTGCCGGATCGCTGGTGGTGTCGAGCGCCATCGATTGCATCGGCGGCATGTCGGGCGGCGTGACTTTGTAGAAGTGGTTCAGCTCGGGGAAGCGGGCCAGTTCCGTCGGCAGATTGTGCCTTCCCTCTTGGAGGCGGGCCGCGTGCGCCGGAGGCACCGAGCCATCGCGTCCACCCTGCAGGATCAGCACCGGCTGGCGCACGCGCCCCAGTTCGGCCACCGGGTCGAAGCGGTCGGTGCTGCGCAGATAGGCCAGGCTGAAGGCCGGCATGGCCGCCAGCATCGCCGTTTGCGGATCGGCCTGAGCGCCCGCAGGTAAAGGTTGGCCGGCGCGGATGGCGGCGATCGCGCGGTCGAACATAGTCATATCGGGGCTGGCGCCCGGCGGCGCCATCGCGGCGACCTGGTCGCGCAGCAGGCTGAGAATGGGCAGCGCAGGGCCGGACAGCATGACCACGCCATCGATGGCGGTCGCATCGGCCCCGCTGGCCAGCAGGGAGGCCACCAGCGCGCCTTCGCTGTGGCCGGCCACGATGAGGGGACGGGCCGGCGCGGCCTTGTGCAGCAAGGCCAGGCCGGCGGCCGCTGCTTCGGTACGGGTCGTGAAGTCGGCGTGGCGGGCGGCGGCTTGCGCGTCCACGGTGCGCGAGCCGGTGCCCGGGCCGATCTTCGCCATGCGCAGCACGGCGAAGCCGCGCTCGCCAAGCTGCGCCGCCAGGTCGGCGTACAGGTGGGGCTTGAGTTGCATGGACGGGTAGTTGCCGTCCACGTCGCTGAAGAGTGAACCCGGCAGTAAAAGCACCGCGCCCCGCGCAGGCCCGGACGGGAAGGTGATACGGCAGGCGATTTCCACGCCGGCGACGGTGACGATGTCGTCCTGTTCGCGCAGCGGGGCAGCGCCGGCAGCCGGCGCGAGGATCGATAGGCTGAGTGCGCCGGCCGCCGCAGCGGCCTTGGCTATCTGTTGAAGCTTACGCATGATGTCCCTTTCCTTGGTGATGAGTGCACCAAGTCTTGGGTATCACGTTACGTCAGAGTCAAGCGGTGCAAGACCTTACCACTTCTGCCAGGCCACCACATAAGCTGGCGCTGGCTGGGTGCATTGCGGATCGGTCACAGGCTTCATCGGCACGCGTTCGAACGGCAGCACGCCCGTCCACACCGGCCAGCCCATGTCTTCCTCGTCGTCCTCCGGCGGGCCGGAGCGCACCTTGCAGGCCGCTTCGCCCAGCGCGATGCGCATCACCGTGGTGGCCGCGAACTCCTTGTCCGAACCAGGACGGATCTCGGCCTGGCGGCCCGGCACCAGCTTCTCCATGAAAACCGCCATCGTGCTGCGCCGTTCGGCTTCGTCCGCCACCACTTCGAACCGGCCGTAGATCATCGCCGACCGGTAGTTCATCGAATGATTGAACGCGGAACGCGCCATCACCAGGCCGTCGAGATGCGTGATGGTCACGCAGGTCTCGCTCTCCGTCAAACGCTTGAGCATGCGGCTGCCGTTGGAGCCGTGGATGTACAAGTGATCGCCCTCGCGCCAGCAGGCGGTCGGGATGCAGTGCGCACCCTTTTCGTCGGCGAAGGCGATGTGGCACAGGTAGGCATCGTCGATGATCGCGTGCAGCGTGGCGGTGTCGTAGTGCGCGTTGGTCGGAATGCGGCGGACGCGGGTGCGTTCGCTCGGTGCGGCGTGGGTTGCTGGTTCGGTCATGATCTCCATCCAAAAAGGTTGAGGCCGAAATATACCGGTCGCATGGCTCCTGCAACAGGTCCAGAAACATGTGTTTTCGTGGAGCCACTCATGGCGCGCTACTTCAGCGCCGCCACCGCATCCACGATGTCCACGCCTTGCAGCTGGCCGAGCCAGGCGTCGAACCACGGCTTGTGGGTGGCGCCGACGATAGTCAGGACGCGGGCGCCCGGACGTTCGCGGAAGGTTTCGCGGATGTTGGCGACCATGCGCAGGTTGCGGACTTCCCAGCCGCCGACCCAGATCTGCGGGTAGTTTTCGGGCGACCTGGCGCGCATGGCCGGGCCGACGTTGCCTTCGGCGCGCACGCGCAGGTTCTGGCTGTCGTTGAGGACGCGGTACAGCGGCAGCAGGTCGGCGGCGCGCGACAGTTCGTCTTCGCGCTTCTCGTTTGCTTTCAGCGCGGCACCGCCTGCGGCCCATGCGGCTTCGATCGAGCGGACGAAGGCCTTGACGTCCTGCACGTCGAGATTGTCGCCGGTGTGGTTGTCCACCGCGTGCACGCGCGGCAGGCCGAGGCGCGCGGCCAGGCGGCCGGCTATTTGATAGTCTTCGCCGTTGCGATGGGCGGCTTTTTCGAGCGTTTCCACCAGCGCCGCGCTCAGGCTGTCGCCGGCGTGGCGTTCGGCCTCGGGCAGCTGCAGCCATTGCACGTAGGCCGAGGCGGTGTCGTTCGACGCCAGGAACAGCGCGGCCAGGCGACGCCGCTGGGCCGGCGTCGGTTGCGCGGGCCAGGCTTTGAGCGCCTTGTTGGCTTCGGCGATGGCCGCCGGCATGTCCATACCCGTGGCGGCCTTCGCGGCCTCGGTCGAAGGGCAGTAGTCGGCGCCGTACCTGGCGGGATGGCGCGTGGCCATGTCGCATTCTTCGCCCGACTCTTTTTCAATCGTGATGATGTCCGGCTTGAACGCCGCCAGCCGATCGAGCACGCCGTCCAGCGCGGCCGGGTTGAAGTCCGCCGGCATGCCGCGCAGGTGGACGGTGCCCAGCACCAGCACCTGCGCCCGTGGTCCGGCCATGTCGCGGTCCAGCCCCGTCAACATCCCTTGCGCCTGCGCGGCGAAAGGCAGTGTGGCGATCAGTCCCAGGATCCAGTTTGTCGCTTTGCGCATGTCTTCTCTCTAAAATGAAATGATGCATGGAAGTCTACAAAGGTCCGCAAGTCGGGCAGGGAAGATTCCGATGAAATGCCAATTCGCGGGCATAGAGGGTCAAAAACGGCGATGGCAATATAATGGCGGGCTGGCTCCTGTAAATGGTCCAGAAGAATATGTATTTATGGAGCCAATATGGATATTGCCCTGCTGATCGACGGCTATGCCGACCAGAACCGCCATCGTGGCTGGCCGCGCCAGCGCCTGCTGCACGAATGCCTGCGCGCTGCGATCCGCAGCGGCACGCTGGCTGCGGGCACGCGGCTGGCCGCTTCGCGCGCGCTGGCCGAGGAACTGGGCCTGGCCCGCAACACCGTGCTGTACGCCTATGAACAGCTGGCCAGCGAAGGCTATGTGACCACCGACCGGCGCGGCACCGTGGTGGCCGCCGTGGCGCCGGACCGCAAGCCCGCTGCGCAGCGGCAAGCGGCCACGCCGCAGGCCGGCCTGTCGCAGCGCGCGCTGGCGCTGCGGCCGCAACCTGGGCCGGCCGAAATGATGGGGGCCTTCGTGCCCGGCGTGCCGGCGCTCGACCACTTTCCGCTGACGCTGTGGCGCCGCATGCTGGAACGGGCCTGGCGCGCGCTGACGGTGGAGCAGTTGAACTACGGCGACCCGGCCGGCGAGCCGCTGCTGCGCGAAGCCATCGCCGATCACCTGCGCGCCGCGCGCGGCGTGGTGTGCGAGGCGGCCCAGGTGTTCATCACCGACGGCACGCAAAGCAGCCTGGATCTGTGCGTGCGCGCGCTGGCCGACGTCGGCGACACCATCTGGATCGAGAATCCCGGCTACGGCGGCGCGCTGGCGGCGGCGCGCGCCGCCAGCCTGAACGTGGCCGGCATCGATATCGACGACGACGGCATCGCGCCCACCGACGACGACTGGCTGCTGCGGCCGCCGCGCCTGGTCTACACCACGCCCTCGCACCAGTACCCGGTGGGCAGCGTGCTCAGTCTGCGCCGCCGGCTGGCGCTGATCGCCGCCGCGCGCGACGCCGGCGCGTTGATCATCGAGGACGACTACGACAGCGAGTTCCGCCACGACGGCGCGCCGCTGCCGGCCATGCAGGGCCTGGCGCCGGACGCGCCGGTGGTCTACCTGGGCACCTTCAGCAAGACCATGTTCCCGTCGCTGCGGATCGGCTTCGTGGTGGTGCCGCCGTGGCTGGCCGGGGCCTTCGCGCGGATGCGCGCGCAGTCGTCCGCGCGCGGGCGCGTGGCCGAGCAGCTGGCGCTGGCGGAGTTCCTGCGCAGCGGCCAGTTCGCGCTGCACCTGCGGCGCATGCGGCGGCTGTACCGGCAGCGGCGCGACGCGCTGGTGGCGGCGCTGCAAAAGCATCTGGGATCGGTGGCGACGGTGCACGGCGGCTCGGCCGGCATGCATCTGGCGCTGCGGTTTACGCATGCAGACATGGACGACCACGCGATCAGCGCGCAGGCTCTGGAGCACGGCATCGTGGCCGAGGCGCTGAGCGGCAAGGACACGCAGGGGACGTCGGGCTGGAGGGGACTGATGCTCGGCTACGCACAAGTGCCGGCCGAGCAGATGGAAGGACTGGTCAAACAGTTGGCGGCGCTGCTGCACCTGGCGGCGTTTGCCGCCAACCGTTCAAGACGACATTAAAACGCGGTGTCGGCGCGGATGTACATCGAGCGGCCGTTGACGCCGATCGGGCAGGTTTCCCAGCAGCGGGTGAAGCCCAGTTTCGGGAACGCGCCGCCGTTGGTCCACTCCGACGGCAGCTGGTTGAACAGATTGTTCACGCCGACGCTGAAGAAGGTGCGCTTGGTGTAGGCATAGCGTACCGAGGCGTCGACCAGCCACTTGGCATCCCACTTCTGCAGCGGGCTGAAGTTTTCCGCTTCCACTTCGCCGTAGTAGTTGGCGCGGGTGTTCAGGTTCCACTGGCCGGCGGTGTAGTCGGCCGCCACCACGTGGTGCTTGCGCGGCTGGCCGTGTTCGATCAAGGTCACTTGCGACTTGTCGAACAGCTGCTCGCCGGTCAGCACCGACGACGTCGAATGACGCTTGGTGACTTCGGTCTTGTTGAAGCCCAGCTGGCCGGACAGCACCAGGGTCGACGCCGCGAACTTCGAGGTGTGCTCGGCCACGATGTCCAGGCCGCGCGTGCGGGTGTCGACCGCGTTGGTGAAGAACTGCGCCTGGCCCACGCCCAAAGGCTTGAGGATGTTGGCGATCGGGCCGCCGCCGGCTTCCGGTGCGATCTCGCTCGAGAACACGATGCGGTCCTTGATCTTGATCTGATACAGGTCGGCGGTCAGCGACATATTCTTCGCCGGACGCAGCACCATGCCGATGCTGCCGCTGGTCGAGGTTTCCTCTTTCAGCGGCGCGATGCCGAAGGCCTGGGTGACGGCGCTGCCCTGGCGCGCGGTCAGGGTTTCGGTCAGCACGCCGTTGTTCAGGTTGGTCGACACGGAGCTGTAGAACTCCTGCTGCACGCTAGGCGCGCGGAAGCCGGTGGACAGGCTGCCGCGGAAGCCGATTTCCTTGGTCGGGTCGAAACGGGCGCTCAGCTTGCCGGTGACGGTGCTGCCGAAGTCCGAGTACTTCTCGTAGCGGACGGCGCCGGCCAGGGTCAGGTTGTCGACCGCCTTGGTTTCGGCGTCGAGGAACAGGGCGATGTTGTGGCGGCCCGAATCGACGGCGGTGGCCGGCGTGTAGCCAGGGAAGCCCTGGATGCCGGAGGCGGCGGTGGCGCCGCTCGGCGTGGTGATGGCGATGGCCGGGTTGTTGGTGCGGCCGTACTGGTAGGAGACCGGGTCGCCGGCGACGATCTGGTAGTTGTCGGCGCGGTATTCGAAGCCGGTGGCCAGGAACACGCTGCTGTCGCCGAGCTTGACCGGGCCCTTGACGTCGGCGTTGAAGGTCAGCTGGTTGAACTTCAGCGTGCCGGTGTTGGCGTCGCGCGGCGATTCGCCGTAGATGCTGCCGTTGGCCTTTTTCTCGTACCAGTAGCTGACGTTGACGCTGTCCGATTCATGGAAGCCCAGCTCGCTGGCGCCGTAGTTGATGCTGACGTCGGCCTTCCAGTCGTTGGCCAGGTCGCGGCGGTAGCCGAAGGCGAACGAGGCGTCCTTGATGTCGGTGCTGATCGCCGGCAGGTAGCCGTTCGGCGAGATCGCCGGGATGGTGCGGTCGTCGCCGGCCGAGCGGAAGAAGCCGTAGGAATCGCTCTTGCGCTTGGAGATGCCGCCGAAGGCGTAGAACTCGCTGGCCTTGTCGATCGGCAGCGCGGCGTTCCACCACAGGTAGCCGTCCTTGGTGTTGCTGTCGCCGATGTGCTGGGTCACGCGCGGCGGATTGACGCGCAGCGAATCCGGGCCGGCGCGGTTGGTCTCGCCGCGCTTGCGGGCTTCGGCCGTCAGGTTGATGAAGCCGCCGTCCTGGCCCAGCGCGAAGCCGGTGTTGGCGGTGCCCGAGTACAGGTCGCCGTCGCCTTCGGAGGTGGTGCCGTAGCTGCCGCTGAGCTGGGTCTCGTTGACCTGCGACTTCAGCACGATGTTGATCACGCCGGCGATCGCGTCGGAGCCGTACTGGGCGGCGGCGCCGTCGCGCAGCACCTCGATGTGGTGGATCGCGCCCAGCGGGATGGCGTTGATGTCGGTGCCGGCCGAGCCGCGACCGATGGTCTGCTGCACGTTCACCAGCGCCTGCTGGTGGCGGCGCTTGCCGTTGACCAGTACCAGCACCTGGTCAGGTCCCAGCGAACGCAGCGTGGCCGGACGGATCGAGTCGGTGCCGTCGCTGATGAAGGTGCTGGAGAAGTTGAACGATGGGTCCAGCGTCTGCAGCAGCTTGCCCAGTTCCAGCGGGCCGGCGGTCTGCATGTCTTTCAGGCTGATCAGTCCGACCGGGGACGAGGTGTCCAGCGCGGTCTTGGCGACCGAGCGCGAGCCCAGCACGACCACGGTTTGTTCCTGGGCCGGCGCGGCGTCTGTGGCGGCGGCGGCGTTTTGGGCGTTGCCCTGGCCGGCGGCCAGCAGCAGGATCGCGCTGGCGACCAGCGTGCGTTTGAAGTGCGGTGCTCTTGTCATGTATCTCTCTCGTTGTGGTGGACACGCGCGGATAGCACGGTCGAGAAAAATACTATCGTGGCCGCTCACCGCGCGGCAACGCGGCTTGCACCATATTGTTGCGAAATATGCACATTTGATAATATTGCGTGCGTTATACGATGACTTGGCGTAATCTGGCCGACGGGCTGCCGCAAAATGGTGCAAAACTGTGGTGCATACGCATCAGTAAACTGTTTATTGCTGATCGAGCATCCAACCCTTCAAACCGTTGACCCAGGACTTGGCCGGCAGGTTCAGGCTCTTCTTGATGGCGCCGGCGCGCTCGTACAGCACGCTGAAGTCCAGCACTGGCGACTGCTTGAAGGCGATCACCACGATGTTGGCGTCGTGCACCTCCGGCAGCCAGACCACGGCGTCGAACACCTGCTCCATCGCGTGCAGGTTCTTGTCGTAGTTGGCGAAATCGCCGAACACATTGGTGGTCATCATGCCGCCGTCGCGCAGACAGTCGCAACAGGCCTGGTAGAACTCGGGCGAGTCCAGCACCGGGCCGCGCGCCTCCTCGTCGTACAGGTCCACCTGCAGGATGTCGACGCCGGCGTGGTTGGCCGGGTCGAGCACGAAATCCATGGCGTTCATTTCCAGCACGTTCAGGCGCTCGTCGTTGGACGGCAGGCCGAACTGCGCGTTGCAGATGGCGATCACGTTGGGGTTGAGCTCGACCGCCGTCACGCGCGCGCCGGGCAGGCGGCGGTAGCAGAACTTGGTCAGCGCGGCGCTGCCCAGGCCCAGCTGCACGATATGGCGCGGCTGGTCGTTGAAGAGCAGCCACATCATCATCATCTGCACGTATTCGAGTTCGATATGGTCCGGCTTGGCCAGGCGCATCGCGCCCTGCACCCAGGAGGTGCCCAGGTGCAGGCTGCGCACGCCCTCGAATTCGGTGGTGGTGGCCGGCGGGTGGCCGGGCGCGTCGTAGCGGCTGGGGGAGGCGGGTAAGGTGGACATGCCGGCAGTCTACCAGCGGCTGGGGCGTAAAAAAAGACGCCGCAGCGTCTTTTGGGGGGAGTTCAGGATTTGCGGCGGCGCGCGGCCAGTCCCATCAACGCCAGGCCGCCGAGCAGCATGCCGTAGGTAGCCGGTTCCGGCACCGGCGAGGTCACGTCCAGCGTGCCGCTGTAACTGGCGACGCCCTTGTCCTTGCCGTTGATGATCAGCGTGACCAGGCCGCTCACCGGGACGTTGAAGAAGAGGCTGCCGGAGAGGACGCCGTTAAATATGGGCAAGGCCGTTCCGTCCAGGGTCGCCCAGTTGAAGTGGATCGAGCTGGCCGGCGTAAACGTGAAGTTTTTCACGTTCAGGAAATAGCCCTGCGCCGAGCCCGGCAAACCGGAATATGCAAAGGTATAGGTGTCGGTGAAAACCAGTCCGTCGGTGTGCGAAGTGCCGAAGTCGGCAGTCCAGTCGGTCGGGCCGCCGTCCATGCTGATGATGGCCGACGTAAAGTCGTTCGCCCATGCCCCGCCTGCCGCCAGTGCCATTAGTCCGGTTGCTAATATTGATTTTAATTTCATTTTATCCCCGCGAAAAATCAGACAAAATTCATGAAACCCCCGTGCCACTCATGCAAAGTACGCCCGGGAATTTTCGATGTCAATTGGCTATTTTTTTATCACGCGGAAAAGACTGATAGGGCACAACTACTACACGGGCTGGACAATAAGAACTTACTATTATTCAATTTCCGTTGTGCAAATTATCAACTTAATTTCAATCTAGTAATGACGATTTAGTTGCTGGCTGCCGACACCGGCAAGATCAGGGTGACGGTCAGGCCGCCGCCGTCGCGGTTGGCCAGCGTGATGCGGCCGCCGTGGGCTTCGGCGATTTCGCGCGCCAGCGCCAGGCCCAGGCCGGTGCCGCTGCGCTTGGTGGAGTAGAACGGCACCAGCGCGTTGGTCAGCACGGTGTCGCTCATGCCGGGGCCGCGGTCCTGCACGTCGATCCGCACCGCGCCGTGCAGGCGCCGCACCTCCAGGCTGACGTCGGCGGCCGGCGAGCCTGATTCGTGGGCGTTCTTGAGCAGGTTCAGCAGCGCCTGCTCCAGCTGCGAGGGATCGAAGGCGCAGGCTTCGTCGGGCGGTTCGCCGGCGATGCTGAAATCGACCTGGGCCGCCAGCTGGGCCAGGAAGGCCGGCCACGCCTGCAGTTCCAGCCGCGGCGTCGGCAGCTTGGCGAAGCGCGCATAGCCGAGGATGAAACTTTCCAGGTGGCGGGTGCGCTCCTCGATGGTGGCGAGGATTTGCGGCAGGCGCTCGGTCTGGCCGCGCCGCACCAGCTCGGCGCCGGAATGGGCCAGCGAGGTCAGCGGGGCGAGCGAGTTGTTCAGCTCGTGGCTGATGACGCGGATGACTTTTTTCCAGGTCTGCACCTCCTGCCGGCGCAACTCCATGGTCAGCTGGCGCAGCAGCAGCAGCTCGTGCTTGCGGCCGTTGAGGTTGAAGCTGCGGCGCGCCAGGTGGTAGACCTCTTCCTCGTCGACCTCGGCGCCGGCCTCCTTGGTGGTGAACAGGCCGTCGCCGCCGCGCGCCAGCGCCTCCAGCAGCGCCGGCGAGGCGTGCGCCAGGATGTCGTCGAGCCGGTGGCCCTCCAGCTTGCGGCCCTGGTTGAGCAGCTGGCGCGCGGCCACGTTGGCGTAGACGATGGGGCCGGCCTCGCTGACCAGCAGCATCGCCACCGGCGTGTTCTGCACCATGGTGTCGAGCAGCAGCTCGCGCTGCACCAGGTCGAGCCGCTGCTGGCGCAGCACGTCGCCCAGCGCGTTGTGGGCCGCCACCAGGTCGCTGAGCTCGTCGTTCTGCGGCCAGTGCAGGCTGAACGAGAAATCGCCGTCCTTGTAGCTGGTGACGGTGCCGGTCAGCGCGCGGAACAGCGACAGCATGTATTCCAGCTGGGAGCGGATGGTGATGATGGAGATCGGCAGCACGCACAGCAGGCACACCGCCAGCACCAGGCCGGGATGGTCGGGAAAGAAATGGGTCAAGGTCAGGGCGATCAGGATGCCGACCGTCAGCAGCGTGCCGACCATCGCGGTCCAGCGCGTCAACAGCGAAAGGCGGGTGCCCTGGCGGCGGCCGGCGTCGTCCATCAGGGGCGGGCGATGCCCAGCCGCTCCATGCGGCGGTACAGCGCCTGGCGCGACAGGCCCAGCTCGGCGGCGGCCTGCGCCACCACGCCGCCGGCGCGGCTCAGCGCCAGGCCGATGGTGTCGCGGTCCGGCTCGCGCGCGCCGTCGTCGGCGATGGCGTTGGCGGCGGCGGCCGGCAGGCCGAGGTCGGCCGCTTTGATGAGGTCGCCGGCGGCCAGCAGGCCGGCGCGCGCCATGACGTTTTTCAGTTCGCGCACATTGCCCGGCCACGGGTGGGCCAGCAGCGCCGCCTGCGCCGACGGGTGCAGCTGCTTGCCGTCGCCGAGGAAGTGCTGGGCCAGCGGCAGGATGTCGGCCGGACGGCCGGCCAGCGGCGGCAGCCGCAGCTCGATCACGTTGAGGCGGTAGAACAAGTCTTCGCGGAAGCTGCCGGCCCGTATCATCGCCTGCAGGTCGGCGTTGGTGGCGCTGACCACCCGCACCTTGACCTGGCGCTCGCGGTTGGAGCCGAGCCGCTCGAAGCGGCCGGTCTCCAGCACCCGCAGCAGTTTCATTTGTCCGGCCAGCGGCAGGTTGCCGATCTCGTCGAGGAACAGGGTGCCGCCGTCGGCCGCCTCGAACTTGCCTTCGCGCGCCTTGGAGGCGCCGGTGTAGGCGCCGGCGTCGGCGCCGAACAGTTCGGCCTCGATCAGCTCGGCCGGCAGCGCGCCGCAATTCAACACCACGAAGGGGCCGTCGCGCACGGCGGAGTTGGCCTGTATGATTTCGGCGATGCGTTCCTTGCCGGTGCCGTTCGGACCGCTGATCAGGACCGGGACGTCGGCGCGCGCCACCTGGCAGGCCAGGTGCACCACGCGCTCGGTGGCAGGGTCTTGCCACACCATGCCGCGCAGGTCGTAGCCGCGCTCGAGCTCGCGCCGCTGGCGCAGCTCGGTCTGCAGGCGCTGCTGCAAGGCCCGCTTGGCCTGGCCCAGCTCGATCAGATTGTGCACCGTGGCGATCAGGCGGTTGTCGTCCCACGGCTTGGCCAGGTAGTCGGCGGCGCCGGCCTTGACCAGGTCGACCGCCGCGTCCAGGTGGGTCCAGGCGGTCAGCAGGATCACCGGCAGCTCGGGATGGCGCTCGCGGATGGCGCGGAACAGCGCCGTGCCTTCCTCGCCCGAGGTGGTGTCGGCGGAAAAGTTCATGTCCTGGAGCACCAGGTCGACGCTGTGGCGTTCCAGCAGTTCCAGTCCGGCTTCGGGGGAGGCGGCGCGCAGCGCGTCGATGTCGTGCAGCGAGAACAGCACTTCAAGCGCGATGGCGACGGCGGCGTTGTCGTCGATGATCAATACGGTAGGCATGCCGCAAGCATAACATTGTCGCGGCATGCCCGGTACAGCAAACATCGCTACTACCACCCTAGGCGCTGCGGGTGGCGGTGGCCGGCGAAATCGAGGCCGCGCGCCAGGCCGGGCCGTACACGGCGGCCACGCCCAGCGCCCAGAACACGGCGGCGCCGGCGATCAGGTAGCCGGCCGGCAGGCGCGCCATTTCCAGCTGGCTCACCAGCAGCTGGTTCAGGCCCAGCGACAGCAGCACGCCGGCCGCCACGCCGACGCTGGTAATCATGAAGTTCTCGGTGACGAAGTAGCGCAGGATGTCGACCCGGCGCGCCCCCAGCGCGCGCCGCACGCCGATCTGCTTGCGGCGCTGCGTGACCCACAGGCTGGCCATGCCGACGATGCCGCTGGCGGTGATCAACAGCAGCAGCACGCTGACCGTCACCAGCATCCAGGCCAGCGCGTTGTCGGCGCGGTAGCGGTTGGTGCGCATCTCCACCATGCTGCGGGTCTTGACGACCACCGGCGTCGGCGAGGCCGCGCGCACGGCCGCCTCGGCCTCCTTGATGACGCGGTCCATCTGGCCCGGTTCGGCGCGCAGTGTGTAGCTGTCGGCGTCGTCGCCGGTCAGGCGCACCGGCACCAGGGTGGAGAACTCGCCGGTCTCGTCGATCTGGGCGCTCGGTGTCTGCAGCTGTTCGACCACGCCGACCACCCGCACGTCCTTGGCTTTTTCGCCGGTGCCGAAGTAGATGGTCTTGCCGACCACGCTGGCCTGGCCCGGCCACATCTTCTCGGCCAGCTTGCGGCTGATGATCACCACCTTGGGCATTTCATCGCTGGTGTTCTGGTCGACTTCCGGCACTTCGCCGGGCTGGAAGTCGCGTCCTTCGACCAGGTGTAAGCCCCAGGTCTTGACCAGCGAATCGGGGGCGTAGTAGGTGGTCGATTGCGCGGTTGACTTGACTTGCTTGCGGTCCAGCGCCAGGCCGGTGTAGTTGCCCGAACGCGACAGCGGCATCTGCGACACGGCGGCCACCGAGACCACGCCCGGCACGGCGCGCAGCAGCGCCGTTTCGCGGTGCTGCACCGCCAGCTGGTCCTGGTGGTTGCCGTTCTTCAGGTGGCGGATCTGCAGGGCGAACACGTCCTGCTCTTGCTGCAGGCCGCTGGTGCGGGCCGACACGGCCTGGCGCACCTGCACGATGTGCAGCGCGTTGGCCAGGATCGCCAGGCTCAACGCGACCTGGACGGCGACCAGCACCGGGCCGGTCTTGTTGCGCAACAGCGCGGAAAGGATGGGGCGGATTTCCATGATGCGGCTCCCTTATTGAGATTTGAGTTGCAGCGCCGGCGTCACCTGGCAGGCGCGCCAGGTCGGCAGCAGGCCGGCCACCACGGCCGACAGCACCGCCAGCGCGAAGGTGGTCAACAGCATGATCCAGTCCATATGGGCCACCACCGTCAGCGCCTTGGACTGCATCGCGATCAGCGCCAGCGCGCCGAAGGCCAGCAGCAGGCCGAGCGCGCCGCCGACCAGGCCGACCACCGTGGTCTCGATCAGGAACTGGTTGAAGATCTCGCGGCGCGAGGCGCCCAGCGCGCGGCGGATGCCGACCTCGGCGGCGCGCACCGAGAACTTGGCCAGCAGCAGGCCGATGGTGTTGACCAGGCACAGCACCAGGAAGCCGAACGCCAGCCAGGCCGACAGCTTGTTGTCGTTGCCGACCACCTTCATGTAGTCCAGCCATTCGCGCACGTCGTACAGCTTGTTGGGCGCGTTGCGCAGCAGGCGGCCCAGCTTGCGCTGCTCGATGGCGTAGCTGTCGAGGAAGCTTTGCAGCTCGGCGCGGTCGCCGGCGCTGCGGGTCTCGATCCAGCCCTGGATCCAGGTGCATTCCGAGTCGAGGAAGGCCTGGAAGCCGGGACCGAAGTCGTCGCTGCAACTGGTGCTGCCGTTGCGCTGCATCTCGTGGCGGATGGCGCTGGTGAATGGGATGAACAGCTCGTCCTCTTCGCTGAAGGCGCCGTCCGGGCTGCCGATGATGCGGTGGAAGCGCGGCACCACGTTCCAGGTGTCGAGCACGCCGACGATCTGGTACTGCAAGCCGGCCACCGTCATGCGCTGGCCGACCGGGTCGGTGCCGCCGTACAGCTTTTCCGCCAGTTTGCGGCTCAGCACGACGACGTCGGCGCCGGCCTTGTCTTCGGCCGGGCTCCAGCCCTGGCCGTGCAGGAAGGGCGCCTCGAACATATTGAAGAAGTCGCCGTACGGCGCCAGGCCGCGCGCGGTGAACACGCCGACGTCCTTGCGCTGCGGCTCGACCGGCACGGCGATGCCGTAGATCGCGGTGCGGCGTTCGCCGACCTTGCTGTTCATCAGGTTGACGGCGTCGCGGTAGCTGAGCTGGCGGTCGTTCGGTTCGTCGCCGGCCTTGTAGCCCTTGGTCGGGCCGTTGTCGACCAGCGGCACGAACAGGCGCTCGCTGCGGGACGGGATCGGGTCGCCCGACATCACGTGCAGGATGGTCAGCGTGGCCACGCTGGCGGCCACGCCGACGGCCAGGGTCAGCACCATCAGCGCGGTCAGGGCCGGGTTGCGGCGCAGGCTGCGCAGTCCCAGCATGAAATAGTATTGGAACATATTGCGCTCCTTATGCGACATGGGATTTGCCGTCGGCGTGGGCGTTGGCGTGGGAGTTCGCGTCAAACAGCGTCGGCGCCTTGCGCACCAGGTCCGACACCTGGCCGTCGATGATGTGGACGTTGCGCTGCGAGCGCACCGCCAGTTCCGGATCGTGGGTCACCATCAGGATGGTGGTGCCCTGGGCGTTGATTTCCTCCAGCAGCTCCATCACGCCGCGCGCCATCTGGGTGTCGAGGTTGCCGGTCGGTTCATCGGCCAGCAGCAGTTTCGGCGAGCCGGCCAGCGCGCGCGCGATCGCCACGCGCTGTTGCTGGCCGCCGGACAGTTCGGCCGGGTAGTGCTTCATGCGCGAGGCCAGGCCGACCTTGGACAGCGCGTCCTCGATGCGCTCCTTGCGCTCGGCGGCGTTGAAGCCGCGGTAGCGCAGCGGCACGTCGACGTTGTCGAACAGCGACAGGTCGGGGATCAGGTTGAAGCCCTGGAAGATGAAGCCCAGCTTTTCGTTGCGCAGGCGCGAGCGGGCGTTGTCGTCCATGCCCTTGACGTTGATGCCGTCGAGGATGTACTCGCCGTCGGTGAATTCCTCCAGCAGGCCGGCGATGTTGAGGAAGCTGGTCTTGCCGGAGCCGGAGGGACCGGTCACGGTGACGAACTCGCCCTGCTTGACGTTGATCTCGAAGCCGCGCAGCGCGTGGGTTTCGATCATGTGGGTACGATAGACTTTGCTCAGGTTTTGCATGCGCAGCATGGAGGGCCTCTTCGAAAAAATGTTATTGGTTGATCGAGACGCGTTCGGCGTTCTCGAAGGTTTCGGTACCGGAGATGACGACCTTGTCGCCCTGTTTCAAACCGCCGAGGATCTCCACTGCGGAGACGCTGGTGGCGCCCATCTTGATCGGGGTGCGGATGGCGATGCCGTCCCGGACTACATAAGCGAAGCGGCCGCCTTCGGATTCCACAAACGGGCCGCGCTGCAGCATCAGCGTGTTGGGTTTTTCATCGATCAGCAGGCGCGCGGTGACGCGCTGGTTCTGGCGCAGGCCGGCCGGCTGGGCGGCGGTGAAGCGCACCCGCGCCAGCACCTGGTTCTTGACCACCTCCGGCGACAGCGCCGACAGCTTGGCGTTGGCGGTGCCGGTGCCGTAGTTGACTTCGGCGTTCATGCCGAGGCCGATGTCGGACACATAGGTCTCCGGCACTTCCAGCTCCACCTCCAGACGCGACAGGTCGACCAGGGTCATCAGCGGCGCATTGGCCGGCACCACGCTGCGGTTGGCCACCGACAGGGTGCCGATGAAGCCGTCCACCGGCGCGCGCACGGTCAGCTCGTCGACGCGGCGCTGGGCGTTGGCCAGCGACAGGCGTTGGCGGTCCAGCTCGTTGATCTTGGTCTTCAGCTCCAGCGCGACGTTGTCGCTTTCCAGCTCGGCCGCCTGGCCGGCGTGCTTGGCGCGGATCTCGGCCGAGTTCAGCGCGTCCTTGGCCTTCTGGTATTCGATCTTGGCGATGATGCCTTCGTTGGAGACGGCGTTGTAGCGTTCCAGCGTGCGCAGCGCGGACAAGCGGTCGATCTCGGCGGTGTCGGCGTCGCGGCGGGCCAGCAGTTTCTGCTTGCGGGCCAGGATCTTCTGGCGCTCGACTTCGGCCTCCAGTTGCAGGAAGCTCGATTGCTCGCGCTTGAGGGCGTCGGTCAGGTCGGGCGATTCCAGCACCGCCAGCACGTCGCCGCGCTTGACGGTGTCGCCGGCGGCCGCCTTCAAGGTCACCGTGGCCGGCGAGGCCGAATACAGCGTCGGGCTGATGGCGGCGACGATGCGGCCGTTGACGGCGGCGTCGCGGATCAGCGTGCCGCGGCCCACTTCGGCAATGCGCAGGCGCGAGATGTTGACCGAGTGGTCGCTGCCGCGCCAGGAGTGAACCAGCGAGTAAGCGGCCGCCACCAGGGCGATGGCGCCGGCGGCGATGAGCAGGCGGCGCTTGGTGGCTTGCCCTTTTGGGGTGGCGATGACGGCGTCTTGATTGGAGGTGTCGCGTATCATGATCGTGTAAGTGTGTGTAGATATGCAACGTTATGCAGAAACTGTGCCAGCGCTTAAGTGTTTGATTTGATTGATGTTGGCTGCCACTGTCCGTTGTCCGCGCCCTTGTCCGGTCGTCCGCCCTGTCCGGCCGGGCTTGATAAAGTGGCAAGCATGACCATCTGTGACGCTGTCGCCCCCACCTGAGTACCGCATGAGCTTGTTCGACCGTTTGACCCGCATCCTGCTGCCCGCCGAAGCGCCGGTAATCGACTTCCCCTTTGTCGCCAGCGACGTCGCGCTGTACCGGCGCACCGCCCACGCCGACGCCAGCGCGCTGGACGCGCAAACCTGGGGCGACATGCTGCTGCCGCAGTACAGCGCGCAGCTGGCGCGCGAGACCAGCATCTTCGGCCAGCAGGAGCTGCACCGGCGCCTGCATGCGGACGGCGGCGCCGTGGCCGCGTCCGCCGTCCGGGTGCGGACACTGGCGCAGGACGCCGGACAACGGCAGCGCTTGCACGCCGCCTGCACCGGCTTGCGCCGCGCCGACTGCGAGGTCAGCGCCACCCTGTTCGGCGCCGCCTTGCCGCCGTCGCCGCGCTGGCTGGCGTTGCTGCCGTTGCTGCCGCTGGGCTTGCTGCTGTCGGTGGTGCTGGCGCTGGTCACCGGCGTGGTGGCGCTGTGGGGCGTGGCGGTGGCGTTGTGGCTGGTGCTGCTGGCGGTGCAGGTGCTCTATCACGAAGCGGTCGAGGATTGGGCGCGCATCCTGGCCACGCTGCAGCAGATGCTGCGCGCCCACAGCCTGCTGGCCGCGCTGGACGATCCGTTGACGGCCGGTTTGCGCGAGGATGCGGCGCAGGCGGGCAAGCTCAATCGCAAGCTCGCGCAGTCGGCGGCCGGCAACCTGCCCGGCGTGCGCGAGTACCGCGACTGGTTGTGGCAGATGAATGTGCGCCATTATTTCGACAGCCGCGCTGCGGTGCGCAGCCATCTTGAATTCCTGCGCGGCAGTTTCCAGCGCGTGGCGACGCTGGAGGCCGACCTGGCGCTGGCGCGGCACCTGGCGCAGACGCCGCGTTACTGCTGGGCGGAGCAGGGTGGCGCCGTCACGCTGGAGCAGGTGGTGCATCCGCTGCTGGCGCAGGCCGAGCCGCTGTCGTTCGCGCTGGCGGGGCGGGGCGCCTTTATCTCCGGGCAGAACGGCATCGGCAAGAGCACCTTGCTGCGCACGGTGGGACTGAACCTGATCGTCGCCCGCGCGTTTGGCTTCTGCTATGCGGAGCAGGCGGTCACGCCGCTGCTGCCGGTGTATTCCAGCATGCAGAGCGAGGACGCGCTGGAAGGCGGCGAGAGCCTGTACATCGCCGAGCTGCGGCGGGCGCGCGAGCTGCTGGCGCTGGCCGAGCGCGCGCCGGCGGTGTTCATCATCGACGAGATTTTCCGCGGCACCAATCACCTGGAATCGATTTCGGCGGCGGCGGCGGTGTTGCACACGCTGTCGCAGCAGGGCACGGTGATCGTCTCCTCGCACAACCTGGTGCTGGCGCCGCTGCTGGAGGAGCGCTTGACGCCGTGGTGCGTCAGCCGCGTGGGCGACGGCCTGCAGGTGGCGCCCGGCGTGCTGCGCGAGACCAACGGCATCGCGCTGCTCGGCACGCGCGGCTTCGACGCCGCCATCTCGGCCAAGGCCAACCGCGTGTTCGACTGGCTCAGCGACTACATGGCGCATCCGGCCGATTGCGAGGACATACGGAATAGTCTTTGACTTTTGCGGGTTGCAGTTCTATGATTTCTGTAATGACAGAAATTAAGGAAATATCATGACGCTCGCACCGACCATCCAGAAGTACATCCTGCACTGGGGGGAGATGGGTACGCGCTGGGGCGTCAACCGCACGGTGGCGCAGATCCATGCGCTGCTGTTCCTGTCCAACCGCCCGCTGCCGGCCGAGGAAATCGCCGACACGCTGACCGTGGCGCGCTCCAACGTCAGCAACAGCCTGAAGGAGTTGCAAGGCTGGGGGCTGGTGCGCATCACCCACATGGCCGGCGACCGCCGCGACCATTTCGTCGCCTTGCAGGATGTGTGGGAAATCTTCCGCGTCATCGTCGAGGAGCGCAAGAAGCGCGAGATCGACCCCACGCTGACGGTGCTGCGCGAATGCGCGCTGGAGGCGGAGAACGATCCGGCGCTGGAGGCGGCCACCAAGGTCAAGATGGACCAGGTGCTGGATTTCCTCGAAATGCTGACCACCACCTACGGCGACTACAAACACCTGCCGCCCGCCACCATGCAGCGCTTCCTGAAGATGGGCGGCAAAGTGGCGCGGCTGCTGGGCGGGGACTGACGTGAACGCGCTGACGCTCTACTACGACGGCCACTGCGGCTTTTGCCGCGCCGAGATCGCGCGTCTGCGTGGCTGGGATCGCGCGCATCGCCTGGCGTATGCCGACATCGCCGCACCGGATTTTGTACCGCCGCCGGGGATCAGCATGCAGGCGCTGAACAGCGAGATGCATGCGCTGGCCGCCGATGGCCGTCTGCTGGTGGGCATCGACAGCCTGCTGGCCGCCTACACGCTGATGGGGCGCGGCTGGATGATGGCGCCGCTGCGCGTGCGCATGCTGCGGCCGTTGTTTGCTGCTCTATATCGCAGCTTCGCCGGCAACCGCTATCGCATCTCCGGCTGGTTGGGCCGCCCGGTTTGTGCCGATGGCGTGTGCGCTTATAAGCATCCTTTGCGCTAATTTTTTCACTTGATATTTCTGTTTTTACAGAAATTACGGATAGAATCATGACGACGAGAGCCTGGCTGGTGCGGTGGATCTACATGACGGTGGCGGCGCACCTGATGGTCGGCGTGCTGCTGCCGCTGTGCGCCGGGGCGGCTGTCACGGAGGGCTATCGTCGCGGCATCGAGGACTTCTTCTTCGGCGCGGATGCGCCGGCCGCCGGCAAGGCGCTGCATGTGTGGTGGATCTCGCTGTTCGGCCCGACGGTGCAGGCGGCGGCGATCTGGATGGCCGGCCTGGCGGTCATCGGCGACAAGCAGCGCAACGCCTTCGCCTGGGCAATGCTGATCCTCGGCCTGCTGGTGTGGGCGCCGCAGGACATGCTGATTTCCGCACGCGCGCATTGCTGGATCAACCTGTGGATCGATACGCTGGCGCTGGCGGTCATGCTGCCGCCCTTGCTGTGGCTGTGCAAGCTCGACCTGGCGTTCAAACATAGAAAGGTAACGTTGTGATGATCCCCTCCGAAGGTGAGTTGTTCAAGAAAATCCTTGGACCAGAATGGAGCCGGCTGCATCCCGATATCCAGGCCCGCTTCGACAAGAATCCGCTGCCGGGCAAGCCGCTGAACTACAGCGGCAGCTTGTCGGAACTGTCGTGCTCGCGGATTGGACGGTTGTTGGGCTACCTGACCATGCCGATGATCCGGGGCGCGCTGATGCCTTACAACGACGCCGATTTTCCGGTCGATATCCAGGTCTATTCGAAGCCCGATTGCGCATCGATCTTCAAGCAGCGCATCTACCGGCTTAACGGCCGCAAGCCGGTCATGTTCACCTCGTTCATGGCCGAAAGCAGCAGGGGCGAAGTGCTCGAATATGTTGGCATGGGGCTGGGCATGAAGCTGGTGCTGGAGGTCCGCGACGGCAATCTGCACTTTGAGAGCGACGGTTATTTCTGGCAAGTGCTAGGTGTGCGCATTCCGCTGCCGGGCGTGCTCACTCCAGGCAAGACCTTTCTGTGTCATCGTAATAACAGCGCCAACCAGTTCGACATCCGCATCGAGATCCGGCATGCGTTGTTCGGCACGACCTTCACACAAGCGGGCGTGTTCAGCGAGGTGGCGGCATGAATACCCATCTTCTGGCATTGCAGTTGATGGCCTTCCAGGGCTGCCTCGGCGCCTTCGACACGCTGTATCACCACGAGTTGACCGAAGCGCTGCCCGGCCGCGCCACCGCGCGGCGCGAGCTGGCTATCCACGCGGTACGGGCGATGATCTACAGCGCCTTGTTCGTCGGCCTGGCCGCTTGGGCGTTTCACGGCGTGTGGGCCTTGGTGCTGCTGGCCGTGTTCTCGATAGAGATCGTGCTGACCCTGTGGGACTTCGTGGTCGAGGACCGTACCCGCTTGCTGCCGGCGACCGAGCGCGTGACCCACACCGTGCTGGCGATGAACGGCGGTGCCTTCATCGCGCTGCTGGCGTTGAACACGCCCGACTGGCTGGCAATGCCGACGGCGTTGACGTGGCAGCCGCATGGCGGCTTGAGCGTGTTCCTGGCGCTGTGCGGCGTGGGTGTCGGCTTGTCCGGCGTGCGGGATGCGCTTGCCTCCAGGGCGATCGGCAAGCTGGCGCTGCGTGACGGCGCCGCAACCGAGGTGAGTTTTGGTTCGCCTGGGCGCAGCTTCCTGGTGACCGGCGCCACCGGCTTTATCGGCCAGCGCCTGGTGTGCGCGCTGCTGCGGGACGGCCACCGCGTGACCGTGCTGACCCGGCAAGCGCGCCAGGCCGCCTGGTTGTTTGATGGCCGCGTCGATTGCGTGGAGAGCATGGCGCAATTGCCGGCCTCGCGCCGCATCGATGTCGTGATCAATCTGGCAGGGGCGCGTATCCTGGGTTGGCGCTGGACGGCGGCACGGCAAGCAGCGCTGCGCGCCAGTCGCGTCGAGCTGACCAACAAGTTGGTGGCCTGGATCGCCAAGGCCGAGCATAGGCCGGACATGCTGGTGTCGGCCTCCGCGATCGGCTACTACGGCATACAGCGGCAAGGCGATGATGCCGTGTTGACCGAGAACGATGCGCCGCAGCCGATGTTCATGTCCGACCTGTGTCGTGAATGGGAGCAGGCGGCGCAAGGCGCGCAAGCCCACGGCGTGCGCGTGGCGTGCACGCGCTTCGGGCTGGTGCTGGGCACGCAGGGCGCGCTGCCGATGATGCTGTTGCCCATCAAGCTGGGGCTGGGTGGGCCGCTGGGCGGCGGCGCGCAATGGCTGTCGTGGATCCATGTGGATGACGTGATCGGCGGCATCGCGCATCTGTGCCGCTCGGGCGGCGCCGGCGCCTACAACTTCACCGCGCCGGAAAGCCTGACGCAGGCGCAGTTCAGCCGCGTGGCGGCTGCGGTGCTGCGCCGTCCCTACGGCTTCCCCACGCCGGGCTGGCCGATGCGGCTGATGCTGGGTGAGCAAGCCGACCTGCTGCTGGAAGGCCAGCGGGTTGCACCCGCGCGGCTGCTGGGTGACGGCTACGCATTCCGCCATCCGCATCTCGAAGGCGCGCTGCGCAGCCTCGCGGGTGATGGTGCATAAATCTGCCTGAACGTTTATCGTATCCAGGGCTTGAGCACGCGGCGCGCGGGCAGGGTGACAGTGGCTTGCACGGCGTCGTCGAGCAGGCCGCGCCGCTTCAGCAGGCGCAGCGCGATCTGCACGGCCGATTTTGACAAGCCGGTTTCGGTGGCGATGGTCTGCAAGCTGGCGACGATGGTGTCGCGCTTGGCGCGCGTGGTCTTGCCCAGCAGGTAGAGATAGACGACAAAGGCTGCCGGGCTGCGGTCGTGGCCGACCAGGTCGGGCATCAGCACGTTGAGGACGTAGGGATCGAAGTGGTCGCTATGCATGGTATTAATTACTGTAGCATGGATTACTATAGCGAGCGGATCGGCGCCGGTAGAATGTGCGATCGTCATACATACAGGAGCATGCCATGATCACCATGGTGAAATTTGTCGGCATCCCGGTCAGCGACCAGGACCGCGCGCTGAAGTTCTACACCGAGCAACTGGGCTTCGAGATCGCCACCGACCAGCCGATGGGGCCGGGCCAGCGCTGGATCGAGCTGCGCATCGCGCATTCGCAGACGCGGGTGGTGCTGTTCACGCCTGAAGGCCATGAGGACCGCATCGGCACCTTCTTCAACGGCTCGCTGGCCTGCGACAACGTCGAGGCCACGCATCGCCAACTGAGCGCGCGCGGCGTCGAGTTCGTCGAGCCGCCGACCAGGCAGCCCTGGGGCACTTTCGCCAAATTCCGCGACCCGGACGGCAATACCTTCGTGCTGTCGTCGAGCTGACGACCGCTTACTTCTCCTGCTTCAGCGGCTTGGCCTTGTCGATCACTTCGCGGCAGTCGCCCTTGAAGCTGGCGTTGTCGTAGTTGCTCCAGCCGTAGCTGTCGACGTAGCGCTTGTGCTGCTTGAACTGCTTGTTGATGAAGCTCCACTCCAGCCGCTCGTCCTCGTATTCGATGTCGCCCAGGTCCAGCAGCGTGTGGAAGATGTTTTCCGTCGCCAGCCGCGCCTTGCGGTGGCGCACCAGCTGCTTCACCTTCTCCGGGTAGCGCGCCTTGTATTCGTCCGAGTACCACACCAGCGCCGGCACGTGGAATTCAAACTGCGTGTTGTGGCCGTGGAAGGCGAGGTTGCAGCTGTTGTCGTACAGCGTCTGGCCATGGTCGGCCACGTAGACCATGGAACCCAGCTGCCCGGTCTCCTTCAACTGATGGATCACCTGCGACAGGAACCAGTCGGTGTACAGGATGGAATTGTCGTAGCTGTTGTTGAGCTGCGGCTTGATCTTGGTGTCGGTGTAGACCGGCTTGTCGACGCCGAACAGCGACGGCTGCCATTTGTCGAATTCCTTCGGATAGCGCTGGCTGTAGTTCCAGTGGTTGCCCAGCGTGTGCAGCACGATCAGCTTTTTCGGCGCCGGGTCGGCGATGGCGTGCTGCAGGGGCTCCAACAGGATCTGGTCGAAGTTGGAGTTGTTGGTGAAGCCGCCCAGGTTCATGAACTGGATCACGTTCGCTTCCTTGGCGAACACCGACACCGGCGTGTCGAACTGGCCGAACGAGATCTGGTTGGACAGCCACCAGGTCTTGAAGCCGGCTTCTTTATATGCGGTCAGGAAGGATTTTTCCGAGAAGCCGTCCTTCAGGCTTTGCATCGACGGCTTGCGCGAGATGATCACCGGCACCGACAGCCGCGTGGCCGACACCGCCGTGATGACGTCCGGCAGCGTGACCAGGTTGGCTTCCTGCTTGAGCAGCGGGGTGGTGTCGCGCTGGTAGCCGTTGATGCCCCAGCGGTCGTAGCGCGACGATTCGCCGATCACCATGATGACGATTTCCGGCCGGTCGTTCTGCTCCGGCTGGTGCGCCTTGAAGGTGAAGCTGCTGCTGCGCTGGCCCAGGTCGGCCAGGTATTCGCGCTCCTTGACGAAGTCGACGCCGCGCGCGGTCAGGCCGAACGGCCACGACGAGGCGAAGTTGTCGAAGCCCAGCGGCGAACGCATCCACCACGGCAGCTGCGCCAGTTGCCAGCCGCTGCGGCCGGCGCCGGCGATGGCGGCGTGCTCGGGCGAGCTGTCCTCTTCGGCGTCTTCCTCCTCTTCCTCTTCGGAGGCGGCGGCGCTGGCGCCGACCGCGGCGGTGATGCCGACATGGCTGAGCGCGGAACTGAGCGCCGAGCCGATGGCCGAACCCAGCGCCGAGCCGGCCGGCCGCGCGCTGGCCGGTTTCAACTGGCCGGCCGCTGCCGAGGCGGAGGCCAAGGCCGGGGCCTTCTGCGCCGGCTTGGCGCGGATGCCGAATTCCCAGCCGTAGACCCACAGCGCGGACAGCGCCACTAATATAAGCAGCGCAATCGCGCGCGACTTGCCGCGCCAGGCCAGTTGCGGGCTGCGGCGGGCGGCCAACTGCACCGCGATCCACCAGGCGATCACCGCCAGCATCACCGCGCCCATCAGCCAGACTTTGCGGCCGAGGAATTCCAGCGCCTCCTTGGGGCTGGTCTCGGCGATGATGCCCAGGTGGTGGGTGGAGATGCCCTGGCCGTAGTACATGAACAGGTAGAGCTCGGTCGGCAGCGCCAGGAAGGCCGGGATCAGCAGCCAGTGGAACCAGGTCGGCCGCTGCAGCACGCTCCACACCGCGACCCAGGCCAGCAGCTCGACCAGCAGGATGTGCGTCAGCTCCGGCACTTGCCGCCCCAGCAGGATGGGCACGCAGGGCACCAGCGACAGCAGCAGGTAGCTGGACAGCACGAACAGGGAAGCGGGGCGCAACAAAGATCGCATAGAGAGGGGCGGTTGGAAATTGTCTGCTATTATCAAGTGTTTCTTGACCTTTCAGCTAGTGTTTGCGTGCCCGCCGCGGCCGCATTCCGCCGCGAAATAGATTGACTGGTGTCCCGACCACGTCTATACTCGCGAGTTCTCAATTTATTCTGCACATCGTATACGCTGTTTCAGGCCGCTCCTCGCGAGTGGCTATTCGCGCCTCCGTTGTTCCTGTAGATCGAGACTAGGTTTTAGTCGCCGGACAGTCGTCCGGGTTATTAATGTTGTAATTTTGTTGGGTTTATAACGATGCCAACCATCAATCAACTGATTCGCAATCCACGCGTCGCTCTGACCGTGAAAAGCAAATCGCCGGCGCTGGAAAACAGCCCGCAAAAGCGCGGTGTTTGCACCCGTGTGTACACCACCACTCCAAAGAAGCCTAACTCGGCTCTGCGTAAAGTGGCCAAAGTTCGCCTGACCAACGGTTTCGAAGTCATTTCGTACATCGGCGGTGAAGGCCACAACCTGCAAGAGCACAGCGTTGTCCTGCTGCGCGGCGGTCGTGTAAAGGATTTGCCGGGTGTGCGTTACCACATGGTTCGCGGTGCACTGGATACCCAGGGCGTTAAAGACCGTAAGCAAGCTCGCTCGAAATACGGTACCAAGCGTGCCAAGCAAGCCAAGAAGTAATCTGCATTAAAAGTTTTCGCTCAGTGGCAACTAACTAAGTGAATGTAATCGACCGCAATTGGTCGAGTAAGTGGATGGCTATGATGGCCTCCGCGAGAGTGCGAATCCCATATCTGCGCACCTCAACTGAAGATTGAAAGGAATTGATATGCCACGTCGTCGTGAAGTACCCAAGCGCGAGATTCTGCCGGATCCAAAATTCGGCAACACGGATGTCGCCAAGTTCGTGAACGTTCTGATGCTGTCCGGTAAAAAATCGGTCGCAGAAAACATCATCTACGGTGCCTTCGAGCACATCGCAGCCAAGTCGGGCAAGGATCCGTTGGAAGTGTTCGCTACCGCGATCAACAACGCCAAGCCGCTGGTTGAAGTTAAATCCCGTCGCGTCGGTGGTGCCAACTACCAGGTGCCGGTTGAAGTGCGCCCAGTGCGTCGTATGGCTCTGTCCATGCGCTGGCTGCGTGAAGCTGCTAACAAGCGCAGCGAAAAATCCATGCCACAACGCCTCGGCGGTGAGCTGATGGAAGCGGCTGAAGGCCGTGGCGGTGCAATGAAGAAGCGTGACGAAGTTCACCGCATGGCTGAAGCGAACAAGGCGTTCTCGCACTTCCGCTTCTAATCAAATCGGCCGGATCCTTCGTGGTCTGGCTGTTATCTGTTGTTCGAGGCCGGGCTCATTTTTGTCAGCAAAAATGGCGCTCGGTTTTGTCCATTCAAAGATTTAGGAATAATTATGGCCCGCAAGACCCCCATCGAGCGCTACCGCAATATCGGTATTTCCGCTCACATCGATGCAGGTAAGACCACCACCACCGAACGCGTCCTGTTCTACACGGGCGTGAACCACAAGATCGGTGAAGTTCACGATGGCGCCGCCACCATGGACTGGATGGAACAGGAACAAGAGCGCGGCATTACCATTACCTCGGCAGCGACGACCTGCTTCTGGAAGGGTATGGCTAACAACTTCCCTGAGCACCACATCAACATCATCGACACGCCAGGCCACGTTGACTTCACCATTGAAGTTGAACGTTCGATGCGCGTGCTGGATGGTGCTTGCATGGTTTACTGCGCAGTGGGCGGTGTACAGCCACAGTCGGAAACCGTATGGCGTCAGGCTAACAAATACAAAGTGCCACGTCTGGCCTTCGTCAACAAGATGGACCGTACCGGCGCCAACTTCTTCAAGGTCTACGAGCAGATGCGCGCTCGCCTGAAGGCGAACCCGGTCCTGATCCAGATCCCTATCGGCGCTGAAGAAAACTTCAAAGGCGTGATCGATCTGGTCAAGATGAAAGCCATCCTGTGGGACGAAGCGTCCCAGGGCATGAAGTTCGACTACGTCGACATCCCTGCAGAGCTGGCCGAGTCGGCAGCCGAGTGGCGCGAGAAGATGGTTGAAGTCGCTGCTGAAGCGTCCGAAGACCTGATGAACAAGTACCTGGAAGAAGGCGACCTGTCGGAAGCCGAGATCAAGAAAGCGCTGCGCGAACGCACCATCGCTTCCGAAATCGTTCCGATGATGTGCGGTACCGCCTTCAAGAACAAGGGCGTACAGGCCATGCTGGACGCGGTCATCGAATACCTGCCGTCGCCACTGGACATCGACGACGTCGGCGGTACCGACGAGGACGAACAGCCGACCACCCGTAAAGCATCGGACGACGAGAAGTTCTCGGCGCTGGCTTTCAAGATCATGACCGACCCGTTCGTCGGCCAGCTGGCCTTCTTCCGCGTGTACTCGGGCGCCATCAATTCGGGCGACACCGTGTACAACTCGGTCAAAGGCCGTAAAGAGCGTCTGGGTCGTATTCTGCAGATGCACGCTAACCAGCGCGAAGAGATCAAAGAAGTTCGCGCCGGCGACATCGCCGCCGCAGTTGGTCTGAAAGACGTGACCACCGGCGAAACCCTGTGCGATCCGACCGCGATCATCATTCTGGAGCGTATGGTCTTCCCTGAGCCGGTGATTCAACAGGCTGTGGAACCAAAGACCAAGGCTGACCAGGAAAAAATGGGTCTGGCACTGAACCGTCTGGCTCAGGAAGATCCTTCGTTCCGCGTGAAGACCGACGAAGAGTCGGGCCAGACCATCATCGGTGGTATGGGCGAGCTGCACCTGGAAATTATCGTTGACCGTATGAAGCGCGAATTCGGCGTGGAAGCGACCGTCGGCAAGCCACAGGTTGCCTACCGCGAAACGATCCGCAAGGTTTGCGAAGAGTCCGAAGGCAAGTTCGTCAAGCAGTCCGGTGGTCGTGGTCAATACGGTCACGTGGTTCTGAAGATCGAACCGCAAGAACCAGGCAAGGGCTTCGAATTCGTTGACGCGATCAAGGGCGGTACCGTTCCTCGCGAATACATCCCTGCGGTGGAAAAAGGCGTGCGCGGCACCCTGAACACCGGTGTTCTGGCTGGCTACCCGGTGGTCGACGTCAAGGTCACGCTGTTCTTCGGTTCGTACCACGATGTGGACTCGAACGAAAACGCGTTCCAGATGGCCGCTTCGATGGCGTTCAAAGAAGGCTGCCGCAAAGCGTCGCCAGTTATTCTGGAGCCGATGATGGCTGTGGAAGTGGAAACGCCGGAAGACTACGCCGGTACCGTGATGGGCGATCTGTCGTCCCGCCGCGGTATGGTGCAGGGCATGGACGAGATCCCAGGCGGCGGTGGCAAGATCATCAAAGCTGAAGTGCCTCTGTCGGAAATGTTCGGTTACTCGACCACCCTGCGTTCCGCAACGCAAGGTCGTGCTACCTACACGATGGAATTCAAGCACTACTCGGAAGCGCCTAAGCACGTTATCGACGCGATCGTTACCGCTAAAGCTAAGTAATTTGTAATTTTTGCGCCCGGGGAGATCCTCCGGGCGCATATTTAAAACATTGTTCTAAGGAAGAATAAAATGGCAAAAGAGAAATTCGAACGGACCAAGCCGCACGTCAACGTCGGTACCATCGGCCACGTCGACCACGGCAAGACCACCCTGACCGCAGCGATCGCTACCGTTCTGTCGAAGAAATTCGGCGGCGAAGCTAAAGCCTACGACCAGATCGATGCAGCACCAGAAGAAAAAGCACGCGGCATTACCATCAACACCGCGCACGTCGAGTACGAAACCGCTACCCGTCACTACGCTCACGTTGACTGCCCAGGCCACGCCGATTACATCAAAAACATGATCACCGGTGCAGCGCAGATGGACGGCGCGATCCTGGTTTGCTCCGCAGCCGACGGCCCAATGCCACAGACCCGCGAGCACATCCTGCTGGCCCGTCAAGTTGGCGTTCCATACATCGTCGTGTTCCTGAACAAGTGCGATCTGGTCGATGACGAAGAGCTGCTGGAACTGGTCGAAATGGAAGTTCGCGAGTTGTTGTCGAAGTACGAATTCCCAGGCGACGACCTGCCTATCATCAAAGGTTCGGCACGTAAAGCGCTGGACGGCGACACCGGTCCTCTGGGCGAAGTAGCCATCATGGCTCTGGCCGACGCACTGGACAGCTACATCCCTACGCCAGAGCGCGCAGTGGACGGCGCCTTCCTGATGCCAGTGGAAGACGTGTTCTCGATCTCGGGTCGCGGTACCGTGGTTACCGGTCGTATCGAGCGCGGCATCATCAAGGTCGGCGAAGAGATCGAAATCGTTGGTATCACCGACACCGTCAAAACCATCTGCACCGGCGTGGAAATGTTCCGCAAGCTGCTGGACCAGGGTATGGCTGGCGACAACGTCGGTCTGCTGCTGCGCGGCACCAAGCGTGAAGACGTACAGCGTGGTCAGGTTCTGGCGAAGCCAGGCTCGATCAAGCCGCACAACCACTTCACCGGCGAGATCTATGTTCTGTCGAAAGACGAAGGCGGCCGTCATACTCCGTTCTTCAACAACTATCGTCCACAGTTCTACTTCCGTACGACTGACGTGACCGGTTCGATCGAACTGCCAGCGGACAAAGAAATGGTTATGCCAGGCGATAACGTGTCGATCACCGTCAAGCTGATCAACCCGATCGCGATGGAAGAAGGTCTGCGCTTCGCAATCCGCGAAGGCGGCCGTACCGTCGGCGCCGGCGTTGTTGCTAAAATCATCGCTTAATTTTTAAGCGCTGAGATGAAACAGGGTCGGCATGGTGTGATACCATGTCGACCCTGTTGCAGTAATACTCGTTCTTTTAAACATTGCTGACGCTACATAGTTGTCAGTTCGCTCTTTTGAGGAAATATCATGTCCGCACCAAACCAGAAAATCCGTATCCGCCTGAAAGCTTTCGACTACAAGCTGATCGACCAGTCCGCACTGGAAATCGTTGACACCGCTAAGCGCACCGGCGCCGTTGTCAAGGGCCCAGTCCCACTGCCAACCCGCATCCAGCGTTTCGACGTTCTGCGTTCGCCACACGTCAACAAGACCTCGCGCGACCAGTTCGAGATCCGTACCCACCAGCGCCTGATGGACATCGTCGACCCAACCGACAAGACCGTTGACGCACTGATGAAGCTGGACCTGCCAGCTGGTGTTGACGTCGAAATCAAACTGCAATAATCGCTTTTAAGCCGGCCGGCGGAGCTGTTTTTTCCGCCGCCAGCTGATGATGGGGCCGGGCCTGTTCGCCAACGCGAACGCGCCCGGCCCCATTGTCGTTTGCATCACTGTTTTTGGAAGAAATTGTTCCATAAAACAACAAACTCACAAATAAACTAACTAAATTGTAATGTAACGTTCTGTATCCCTTGTCAGGTGCACCATGTATGTGCAGAATTTGCGATTAGACGTGAAAAGCTAGGCTCATCGTACCCCGGTGAGCGATAGCGAACGCGCAGATTATCTACACCACATCTGGGAGCAGTTCTTGAATAAACCACTTTTTAAAAAAAGTGCGATCGCTATCGCATTGACCGTCGCGTTCTCGCAGCACGCCATCGCTCAGCAAGCCGCTGAAGCCGAACCTAAGCTCCAACGCGTTGAAATTACCGGTTCCAGCATCAAGCGTACCGACAACGAAGCTTCCGCCTCGGTCCAGATCCTGAACCGCGACGACATCGAGCGTACCGGTGAGCACACTGTGCTCGGCATCCTGCGTTCGTCGTCGGCCACCAGCACTAGCATCGATTCGGCAACCGCCAGCTCGGGCAGCTTCGCGACCGGTTCGTCCGGCGTCAGCATGCGCGGCCTGGGCAAGGTGTCGACGCTGATCCTGGTCAATGGTCGCCGCATCGCTTCCTATGGTCTGGCCGACGGCGCCCAGCAAAACTTCACCAATCTGGATGCGATCGCCAGCGAAGCGGTCGAACGCATCGAGATCCTGAAAGACGGCGCATCGGCTATCTACGGCTCCGACGCCATCGCCGGCGTGGTCAACATCATCCTGCGCAAGGACTACGAAGGCGGCCGGGTTTCGGTCAACTACACCACCGCCGACGGCTTCCAGGATAGCCGCAGCCGCAACGCTTCGGCCATCTACGGCTATGGCGACATCGACAAGCAAGGTTTTAATACCTACGTGACCTTCGAAGGTTACAAGAGCGACGGCTTCACCATCGGCGAACTGCGCAACAAGTATCCGACCTGGAACCGCCAGACCCCGGGTCGTTCGACCTGGGATGCCAAGAGCACCTACTCGCCGACCGGTAACTACTTCCTGAGCAGCACCAACATCGTTGCCGCCAAAGGTTGCCCAGCCGACCAGATCGACCCAGCCGACAAGCTGTGCAAATGGGACGCGCTGCCGTACTCCGGCCTGGCCACCAACGCCAAGCGCTACGCCGCCGTCAGCAACACCCATTTCAAGATCGGCGCCAACATCGACGCCAACCTTGAAATCACCAATGCCGGCGCCAGCAACGACTACATCGTTACCCCGTTCAGCTCCAACAATGGCGGCACCACCACCGCCACCAGCGTCTGGTACAACGCGGTCGCCGGCAAGATGGTCGGTCCGTTCTCGTATCCGAAACTGCCAGTTGGCAACAATGGCAACCCTTACACCTTCCCGGTTGAGTACCGCGCCCGCCTGCTGGACACCGGCGACGGCTTCAACTTCAACCGCACCGAGTCGGACCAGACCCGCGTCATGCTGGCACTGAACGGCACCATCGGCGAATTCGACTGGAAATCGGCGGCCGGTTACATGGACTCGGCGGCCACCAAGGCCACCCGCGCTGTCAGCGCCAAGGGCTACACCGACGCGATCGTCAACAACACCTATAAGTTCGGCCAGAAAAACGATACGGCGCTGCTGGAATCGATGTTCCCGGTCCGTACCACCAAGGGCAAGTCGAAGATTTCCTTCTTCGACGCCACCGTCTCGGGCGCCGTGGCGCAACTGCCGGCCGGTCCGCTGAGCATTGCAGTGGGTACCGACCTGCGTCGTGAATCGTATGAAATGTCGAGCTCGGACAACGTCCTGAACGGCGAGCTGGTCGGCGTGTTCGGCCTGCAAGTCAAGGATACCGTCAGCCACTACGCCGTGTTCACCGAAGCGACCATCCCGGTCGTCAAGAAGGTGGAACTGAGCGCCGCCCTGCGCGCCGACAAGACCAGCGGCAACGAAGCCCACATTTCGCCTAAGGTCGGCCTGAAATACAACGTCACCGACGCTCTGCTGCTGCGCGGCACCGCATCGGGCGGCTTCCGCGCGCCGAACATCGTCGAATCCGGCAATGGCCTGGGCCGCAGCTCGGTGGCTACCAACGTGGTCGACCCACGTCGCTGCCCGATCGCCTCGGACCTGAACAACCTGGTGCAGAACTCCAAAACCGCGAGCGCGGTCGACAAGCAGCAAGCCAACACCTATCGCAACTTCGACTGCCTGTCGTCGCTGCCGAGCTTTGTCAAGTCGAACCCCGACCTGAAGCCGGAAACCTCGCGTTCGTACACGCTGGGCATGGTGTTTGAACCGGTCAAGAACTGGACCCTGGCCCTCGACTACTACAACATCGAGCGCAAGGATGAGATCGGCACCCGTTCGGTTGGCGACGTGCTGAAAAACGAAGCCGCGCTGCCTGCCGGCCAGTTGATCCGCGTAGACAACACCGCCACCGACAACGAGTTCCTGGCGCTGGTGAAGAAATACGCTCCGGGCACCACCACCACCTTCCAGGGCATCGGCAAGCTGGGCCTGGTGTACAACCCGTATGTCAACTCCGGCAAGACCCGTGCTTCCGGCTTTGACTTCGACCTGACCGGCCGCATCAAGATCGCCAACGTTGGCGACCTGCGCCTGAAGATGGAAGGCACTTACGCGTTGAACTACCAGTCCTTCGTGGTGGCCGACAACGCCTACGGCATGAATGCGGCCGGCAACTACGACATCGGCGCGCGTCTGCGCACCAAGCTGCGTGCTTCGATGAAAGTTGGCGCGTTCGACCATGGCGCTACGCTGAACTACACCAGCGGCTACAGCCTGAACAGCGACGATACGCCAGACTACTGCATCACCAACAAGGTGGCGCCGGAGAACATGGCCGCTTGCAACCGTGTACGCAGCACCACCACCGTGGACTACAACCTGGCCTACACCGGTATCAAGAACGTCAAGCTGAGCCTGTTCATCAACAACCTGTTGAACCAGGATTCGCCGATCAACTATCGCGACGGCTACGCTGTGGCGGGCAATCCGCTGCCGCTGTTCCGCACCTTCGGTGTGAACGCCGCCTACACCTTCTAATCGCTTAGAACTGGAAGGCTGAAAGCCGGGCACTTGCTGCCCGGCTTTTTTTTTCGTCTGTTGCTGCTGGACAGGGGCGCGCCGTAGCGCTAGAGTCGCTTGCCAAATACTCGACCGTAACGACCATGCTTGCTGCGCTGGACCACCACCTGCTCGACCATTCCGCCCGCCAGGGCTTGCACGGCCGGACACGCTTCGCGGCCGAGTTCCTGTACTTCGGCCTGAAGGAGGCGAGGGCTTGCCTGTTCGTCGCGCTGTTCTTCGGCGCCGTGCTGCTGACGCCGCGCGCCGGCGTGCTCGGCTTGCCGCGCTACGATGTGCTGCTGATCGTGGCGCTGGCGATCCAGCTCGGCATGGTGTGGGCCGGGCTGGAGACCTGGGACGAGCTGAAGGCGGTCAGCCTGTTCCATGTGGTCGGCTTCGCGCTGGAAGTGTTCAAGGTGTCGGGCACGATCCAGTCATGGAGCTATCCCGACTTCGCCTACGCCAAGCTGTGGGGCGTGCCGCTGTTCTCGGGCTTTATGTACGCGGCGGTGGGCAGCTACATCATCCAGGCCTGGCGCCTGTTCGACTTGCGCATCCGGCATCATCCGCCGTACTGGATGGCGGTGCTGATCGCCGTGCTGATCTATGCGAATTTCTTTACCCACCATTACATCGGCGACTACCGCTGGTACCTGGCGACCTGCGCGCTGGGCCTGTACGCCCGCACCACGGTGGTGTTCCGGCCGCTGGACCGCGAGCGCCGCATGCCGATGCTGCTGGCCTTCGTGCTGATCGGCTTCTTCATCTGGCTGGCCGAGAACCTGAGCACCTTCTGGGGCGTGTGGCGCTATCCCAACCAGCTGGGCGCGTGGTCGGCGGTGCACGTGAACAAATGGAGCTCGTGGTCGCTGCTGGTGGTGATGACCTTCACCATCGTCGCCCACCTCAAGCACATCAAGGCCAGCATCCACGTGCCCGAGCATTGACAGCCCGCCGCCGGGGCGGGCGTGGCGCGGGGTTAGCCGGGCTTGCGGCGGCGCGCCATGAGGCCGAGGAACATCAGCCCGGCGCCCAGCATGGCGTAGCCTTCCGGCTCCGGCACCGAAGGTATCGGATCGGGAGTGAAGATCCAGGCTTGGGATGTCGTATAAATATTCCAGAAGAGGTACTGTGCGTCGTCGCTATTGTTCGCATACTCGAACAGAAAGTCGCCGCTGTACCCTGCCTGGCTGGTGAGTGCGTCCAGACTGACATTTTTGGAAAAATACCCGAGCTCCGCATGGTCGCTGCCCAATCTGGACAGTGAGGCGGCCGTCCGTGCGAGTCCCTGTCCGTTCTCCACCCCCGCATCGCGCTGGGCGAAGCCGGCCGCATGGCCGGAAAGGCTGATCGCGCTATGCGGCAGCAGCCAAAAAGTCATGCTTTGCCAAATGTTGGCTCGCGCGTCCGTAGGCATGTAAGGAGGCGGAATATTGCTACTTTCCGCGCGTGCCCGGAGGTCGCCGAAGTCACCGGTGCTAATCCACGCTTTTCTGTCCAGGTCGGTACGAGAGTCGCTTACTGCCCGGAAATCACTGTAGTCCTTGAAGGTGGCGAAGCCGGCCTCGACCTCATATGCGGTTTGGCGGTACTTCACCGTGATGCCGCCGGCCTGGGCGTCGCCGGGCGTCAGATCGGTCACCTGGAATTGAAGATTGGTCACGGATGAGCCGGCATTGGTCAGCGCCGCCTGGCTGAGCGGCGCGGTCAGCGAAAGGGTCAGTCCCAGCGTGGCGGCGAGGGCGAGGTGTTTCATTTTCATGGGATGCTCCGACGGTAGGGGCAGGGCGCCCGGGGTGAAAATGTTATCATATTTTTATTGTTAAAAATAAAATATAACGGATAAGGCAATCAGTGTCCCGGCCTTCCCTCCCTGCCGCGCAAATCGGCGGCGCGAAACCCGACATACCCCGTATTAAGTTGTTGCGTCAAGGGTCTTTTCGCGCTACACTAGCCGGCTTCGGTATGGATACGTCTTTTTATTGGTCCGTACTAATTTTAGTAGTTCAACATATCCCCGCCCAATCGTAGGTGGGAATTGGAGAAAAAATGAGCCTTGGCCTTCTCGGTCGCAAGGTTGGTATGATGCGCATCTTCACCGATGACGGGGATTCGATCCCAGTCACCGTGTTGGACGTATCGAACAACCGTGTTGCGCAAATCAAAACTCCTGAAACCGACGGTTATACCGCGGTTCAGGTCGCATTCGGTCAACGTCGCGCTTCCCGCGTAACGAAGGCTGTTGCTGGTCACCACGCTAAAGCCGGTGTCGAAGCTGGTACTCTGTTGAAAGAGTTCCGCGTTGACGCAGCTAAAGCCGCCGAACTGAAAGCTGGCGACGTAGTTGCTGCTTCCCTGTTCGAAGTCGGTCAGAAGATCGACGTTCAAGGTGTCACGATCGGTAAAGGCTACGCCGGTACCATCAAGCGTCACCACTTTGCTTCGGGCCGTGCTACCCACGGTAACTCCCGTTCGCACAACGTTCCAGGTTCCATCGGTATGGCGCAAGATCCAGGCCGCGTGTTCCCTGGTAAGCGCATGACCGGTCACCTCGGTGACGTCACCCGCACGGTGCAGAACCTCGAAATCGCCCGTATCGATGCCGACCGTCAGCTGCTGCTGGTCAAAGGCGCGATCCCAGGCGCGAAAAATGGCCAGGTTGTTGTATCGCCTGCTGTCAAAGTTAAAGCAAAGAAGGGAGCTTAAACGATGGAACTCAAGCTCTTGAACGCTCAAGGTCAAGCCGCCTCTAACGTAGCTGCCGCCGATACCATCTTCGGCCGTGACTACAACGAAGCCCTGATCCACCAAGTCGTCGTTGCTTACCAAGCCAATGCTCGCAGCGGCAACCGTAAACAAAAAGACCGTGAAGAAGTCCACCACACGACCAAGAAGCCATGGCGCCAAAAAGGTACCGGCCGTGCTCGTGCTGGTATGTCGTCGTCGCCACTGTGGCGCGGCGGTGGTCGCATCTTCCCGAACTCGCCTGACGAGAACTTCACCCACAAAGTGAACAAGAAGATGTATCGCGCAGGTATCTGCTCGATCCTGTCCCAGCTGGCCCGCGAAGATCGCCTGACGATCATCGAAGACCTGACGATCGAAGCGCCAAAGACCAAGCTGCTGTCGCAAAAGCTGACCGGCATGGGCTTTGACTCGGTACTGATCATCACCGACGTCGCCAACGAAAACCTGGAACTGGCATCGCGTAACCTGCCTAACGTACTGGTTGTTGAACCACGTCACGCAGATCCAATGTCCCTGGTGTTCTACAAGAAGATCCTGGTCACCAAAGCTGCACTGGCTAAGATTGAGGAGATGCTGGCATGAGCGCATTGAAATTTAGCGAAGAGCGCCTGATGAAGGTGCTGCTGGCTCCGGTCATTTCCGAAAAGGCCACCATGGTCGCGGAAAAGAACGAACAGATCGTGTTCCGTGTAACCACCGACGCGACCAAGCCAGAAATCAAAGCCGCTGTTGAACTGCTGTTCAAAGTGGAAGTGGAATCGGTGCAGACCGTCAACCGCGAAGGTAAGCAGAAGCGTTCCGGTGCTCACACCGGCCGCCGCAACCATACCAAGCGTGCTTTCGTGTGCCTGAAACCTGGCCAGGAAATCAATTTCTCCGAGGAGGCTAAATAATGGCACTCGTTAAGATGAAGCCAACCTCCCCAGGCCGTCGCGGCATGGTGAAAGTTGTGAACCCGGACCTGTACAAAGGTCGTCCGTTCGCAGCCCTGGTTGAGAAAAAATCGAAAACTGCTGGTCGTAACAACAACGGCCACATCACCACCCGCCACATCGGCGGTGGTCACAAGCAGCACTATCGCCTGATCGACTTCAAGCGTCAGAAGGATGGCATTCCAGCGAAAGTGGAACGTATCGAATACGATCCAAACCGCACCGCGAATATCGCCCTGCTGTGCTACGCCGACGGCGAACGCCAGTACATCATCGCAACCAAGGGCATGTCCGTTGGCGATGCGGTGATGAATGGTTCGGAAGCGCCGATCAAGTCGGGCAACTGCCTGCCGATCCGCAACATCCCGGTCGGTACCGTCATGCACTGCGTCGAAATGCTGCCAGGTAAGGGTGCCCAAATGGCCCGTTCCGCCGGCGCCGGCGTGGTCCTGATGGCCCGTGACGGCACCTACGCTCAGGTTCGCCTGCGTTCGGGTGAAGTGCGTCGCGTGCACATCGAGTGCCGTGCAACCGTGGGTGAAGTCGGCAATGCCGAACACAGCCTGCGTAAAATCGGTAAAGCTGGCGCGATGCGCTGGCGCGGTGTTCGTCCTACCGTTCGCGGTGTGGTCATGAACCCGGTCGATCACCCGCACGGTGGTGGTGAAGGTAAAACTGCAGCTGGTCGTCATCCAGTGTCGCCTTGGGGCCAACAGACTAAGGGTAAGAAGACCCGCAGCAACAAGCGTACTTCTTCCATGATCGTCTCGCGCCGCGGCAAGAAATAAGGGGTAGCACATGACTCGTTCATTGAAAAAAGGGCCGTTCTGTGACGCCCACCTGGTGAAAAAAGTCGAAGCCGCGCAAGCTGCCAAAGACAAAAAGCCAATCAAAACCTGGTCCCGTCGTTCGACCATCATGCCTGACTTCATCGGCCTGACGATCGCCGTCCACAATGGCAAGCTGCACGTGCCAGTGTACGTTTCCGAGAACATGGTTGGTCACAAGCTCGGTGAATTCGCGCTGACCCGCACGTTCAAGGGCCATGCCGCTGACAAGAAGGCGAAGAAATAATGGAAACCAAAGCTATCCTCAAGGGTGTGCGCTTGTCGGATCAAAAAGGTCGCCTCGTGGCTGACCAGATCCGCGGCAAGAAAGTTGACGCTGCACTCAACATTCTGCAATTCAGCCCAAAAAAGGGCGCGACCATCATCAAGAAAGTGCTGGAGTCCGCAATCGCGAACGCCGAGCACAATGATGGCGCCGACATCGACGAACTGTTCGTAAAAGTCATTTACGTCGAAAAGGGCCCGATCCTGAAGCGCTTCACTGCACGCGCTAAGGGCCGGGGCGATCGCATCTCGAAACAATCGTGTCACATTTACGTGACCGTCGGCAACTAAGGAGCTAAAAATGGGTCAAAAAATTCACCCAACCGGCTTCCGCCTGTCGGTTACCCGTAACTGGGCATCGCGTTGGTACGCGGGCAACAGCAACTTCGCTTCGATGCTGAACGAAGATCTGAAGGCGCGCGCTTACCTGAAGACCAAGCTGAAGAACGCTTCGGTCGGCCGCATCGTTATCGAGCGTCCAGCCAAGAACGCACGCTTCACGATCTACAGCTCGCGTCCAGGCGTGGTCATTGGTAAAAAAGGCGAAGACATCGAAGTGCTGAAGTCGGCGCTGACCAAGATCATGGGCGTTCCTGTCCACGTGAACATCGAAGAAATCCGCAAGCCGGAAATCGACTCGCAACTGATCGCCGATTCCATCGCTCAACAGCTGGAAAAACGCATCATGTTCCGTCGCGCCATGAAGCGCGCGATGCAAAACGCCATGCGTCTGGGTGCCCTGGGCATCAAGATCATGTCGTCGGGTCGTCTGAACGGTATCGAAATCGCTCGTAAAGAGTGGTATCGCGAAGGCCGTGTGCCACTGCACACCCTGCGCGCCGATATCGACTACGGCACCAGCGAAGCTTCGACCACCTACGGCATCATCGGTGTCAAGGTGTGGGTATACAAGGGTGACCGCGCGCCTAACGGCGATGCGCCAGTCATCGATACCCCGCCGGACGAGAAGAAGCCACGTGGCCCACGTCGTGACGACGGCAAACCAGCTGGCCGTCCGCGTCCAGCAGGCGCCGGCGCCAAGCCAGCGGCTCCAGGCGCTCGTGTTCGCACTGCCGCCAAGCCGGCCGAGAAAGCAGGAGAATAATCATGCTGCAACCAGCACGCAGGAAGTATCGTAAAGAGCAGAAAGGCCGCAACACCGGCATTTCGCATGGCACCGGCACTTCGGTGTCGTTCGGTGAGTTCGGTCTGAAAGCCGTTGCCCGTGGTCGTATCACGGCACGCCAGATCGAAGCCGCACGTCGCGCCATGACCCGTCACATCAAACGTGGTGGCCGTATCTGGATTCGTATCTTCCCGGACAAGCCAATTTCGAACAAGCCTGCCGAAGTCCGTATGGGTAACGGTAAGGGTAATCCGGAATACTACGTCGCTGAAATCCGTCCGGGCAAAGTCCTGTACGAAATGGACGGCGTAGACGAAGTACTGGCGCGCGAAGCATTCCGCCTGGCCGCTGCCAAACTGCCACTGGCGACCACCTTCGTGGTCCGTCAAGTCGGCCAATAACAGGAGTGAAATATGAAAGCATCTGAACTCCGCGGCAAAGACCAGGCAGCTCTGCAAAAAGAGCTGAATGACCTGTTGAAGGCCCAGTTCGGCCTGCGTATGCAAACCGCTACGCAGCAGCTGAGCAACACTTCGCAGCTCAAGAAGGTACGTCGCGATATCGCACGTGTAAAAACGGTAATGAACACGAAGGAAGCCAAATGACCGAACCAGTAAAGTCGCTCAAGCGCACCCTGATCGGTAAAGTGGTGTCCGACAAGATGGACAAAACCGTCACCGTTCTGATCGAACGTCACGTCAAGCATCCTTTGTACGGCAAGATCATCGTGCGCTCGAACAAGTATCACGCGCACGACGAGACCAACCAGGTGAAAGCCGGTGACACGGTGGAAATCGTGGAAGGTCGTCCGATCTCCAAAACGAAGGCATGGACCGTGACGCGCGTGGTGCAAGCCGCGCAAATCGTTTAATTGAAGTCGTCGCCTCCGGTCTTCGGGCCGGGGGCGATTTTCAATTAGTTCTTGCAAGCCCGCGAGTTGTATGTAATACTTGCGGGCTTCGTTCATGTAACGCCGCAAAGTGTCTGGCCACAGACGCTGAACCGTGCGGTCAGTAGCAAGACGAAGGTCAAGCACCCAAACAGTGGGCTCTTCATGAGCGCTCTGGCGGGACCAAGACTGACCGCAGGTCCGCATTGTGTGGATTCTTCGGCTTAAGTTGGGAAAGAGAATACTATGATTCAAACTGAAAGCCGGCTCGAAGTGGCTGACAATACCGGTGCCAAAGAAGTAATGTGCATCAAGGTATTGGGCGGCTCCAAGCGCCGTTATGCTGGCATTGGCGACGTGATCAAGGTAACCGTTAAGGTTGCTGCGCCACGTGGTCGTGTCAAAAAAGGTGAAATTTATAACGCCGTGGTAGTGCGCACCGCTAAAGGTGTTCGCCGCCAAGACGGTTCCCTGGTGAAGTTCGACGGCAACGCTGCCGTTCTGCTGAACGCCAAGCTGGAACCGATCGGTACCCGTATTTTTGGACCAGTGACGCGCGAGCTGCGTACTGAAAAGTTCATGAAGATCGTGTCCCTGGCACCGGAAGTCCTGTAAGGAGTCGTAATGGATAAGATTCGTAAAAACGACGAAGTCATCGTTCTGACCGGGAAAGACAAGGGCAAACGTGGCGTCGTTCAGCAGCGTATCGATGCTGAGCATGTCGTGGTTGAAGGCGTCAACGTCGCTAAAAAAGCGACCAAGCCTAACCCAATGACTGGCGTACAAGGTGGTATCGTCGATAAGACTATGCCGATTCACGTGTCCAACGTTGCATTGTTCAATGCAGCGACTGGCAAGGCAGACCGTGTCGGTTTCAAAGAAGTGGATGGCAAAAAAGTCCGCGTCTTCAAATCGTCCGGCGAAGTAGTGAAGGCTTAAGAAATCATGGCACGTCTCCAAGAATTCTATAAAGAAAAAGTCGTCGCTGACCTGACCGCGAAATTCGGTTACAAGTCGGTGATGGAAGTTCCACGTCTGACCAAGATCACCCTGAACATGGGTGTTGGTGAGGCCATCGCGGACAAGAAAGTCCTCGAACACGCTGTCGGCGACCTGACTAAGATTGCTGGCCAGAAGCCAGTGACCACCAAGTCGCGCAAAGCTATCGCGGGTTTCAAAATCCGTGAAGGCTACCCGATCGGTACCATGGTCACCCTGCGCGGCGCTCGCATGTACGAGTTCCTGGATCGCTTCATCACCGTGGCTCTGCCGCGCGTGCGCGATTTCCGTGGTGTCAATGGCCGTTCGTTCGATGGTCGTGGTAACTACAACATCGGTGTCAAAGAGCAGATCATCTTCCCGGAAATCGAGTACGACAAGATCGATGCGCTGCGTGGTATGAATATTTCGATCACCACCACCGCCAAGACCGACGACGAAGCGAAAGCTCTGCTCGCCGCCTTTAAATTCCCGTTCAGGAACTAAGAAGATCATGGCAAAACTCGCACTGATTAACCGTGAGCAGAAACGCGTCGACCTGGCAAACAAGTTTGCTGCCAAGCGCGCTTCGCTGAAGGCCATCATTGATGACCAGTCGAAGTCGGAAGAAGAACGTTACGAAGCGCGCCTGAAACTGCAAGCGCTGCCACGTAACTCGGCTCCGACCCGCCAGCGTAACCGCTGCGCCGTCACCGGTCGTCCACGCGGCACCTTCCGTAAATTCGGTCTGGGCCGTATCAAGCTCCGTGAATTCGCCATGCGTGGTGAGATCCCGGGTATGACTAAAGCAAGCTGGTAATAGGAGAATATGCAATGAGTATGAGCGATCCTATCGCCGATATGCTGACCCGCATTCGTAACGCCCAAGGCGTGCAAAAGACGACCGTGGCCATGCCATCGTCGAAAGTTAAAATTGCGATTGCCAACGTCCTCAAGGACGAGGGTTACATTGAAGATTTCGCCGTAGCCGAAGCTGGTGGCAAAGCGGAACTGAAAATCGGTTTGAAGTATTATGTTGGCCGTCCCGTCATTGAGCGCCTTGAGCGCGTGTCCCGTCCGGGCCTGCGCGTCTACAAGGGCAAAGACGAGATCCCTACTGTGATGAATGGCTTGGGTGTGGCGATCGTGTCGACTCCGCAAGGCGTCATGACTGACCGCAAAGCACGCGCTACCGGTGTCGGCGGCGAAGTTATTTGCTACGTCGCATAAGGAGTTAGACATGTCTCGTGTAGCTAAAATGCCAATCGCTGTGCCAGCTGGCGCTGAAGTCGCCATCTCCGCAGCAGCGATCACCGTCAAGGGCCCGCTGGGCGTCTTGACCCAGGCCCTGAACGGCCAGGTAACGGTGGAAAACAATGCAGGAACCCTGAGCTTTGCCGCCGCTAATGACAGCCGCGAAGCCAATGCCATGTCCGGTACGCTGCGCGCACTGGTCAACAACATGGTCACTGGCGTGACCAAGGGTTTCGAGAAAAAGCTGAACCTGGTTGGTGTGGGTTACAAGGCGCAAGCGCAAGGCGACAAGCTGAATCTGTCGCTGGGCTTCTCGCACCCTGTAGTGCACTCGATGCCAGCCGGCGTCACCTGCGCAACCGCAACGCCGACGGAGATCATCATCAAAGGGATCGACCGTCAGCAAGTGGGCCAAGTGGCTGCTGAAGTTCGCGCTTACCGCTCCCCTGAGCCTTACAAGGGCAAGGGCGTCCGTTATTCGGACGAAGTGGTTAAGATTAAAGAAACCAAGAAGAAGTAACTAGGGGCTGACGATGGACAAGAAAGAATCACGTCTGCGCCGCGGACGCCAAACCCGGATCAAGATCGCGCAACAGAAAGTGAACCGCCTGTCGGTACACCGCACTAACCTGCATATCTACGCGAACCTGATCTCGCCGGATGCCAAAATTCTGGTATCGGCGTCCACGGCAGAAGTCGAAGTGCGCAACGAACTGGCTGGCAAATCGGGCAAGGGCGGCAACGCTGCTGCTGCCGCGATCGTCGGCAAGCGCGTCGCAGAGAAAGCACTGAAAGCAGGGATTACCGAAGTCGCGTTCGACCGCTCCGGTTTCCGTTACCACGGCCGTGTGAAGGCGCTGGCAGAAGCCGCGCGCGAAGCCGGTCTGAAGTTCTAAGGAACGATCATGGCAAAAATGCAAGCAAAAATGGCAAGCGACAAGCCGGATGACGGCATGCGCGAAAAAATGATCGCGATCAACCGCGTGACCAAAGTGGTCAAGGGTGGTCGTATCATGGGTTTCGCCGCGCTGACCGTGGTTGGTGACGGCGATGGCCGCATCGGCATGGGCAAGGGCAAGTCGAAGGAAGTCCCGGTTGGTGTGCAAAAGGCAATGGAAGAAGCCCGTCGCAACCTGATCAAGGTCAACCTGAAGAACGGCACCCTGCAGCACACCGTTACCGGTCGTCACGGCGCGTCGAAAGTAATGATGTCGCCTGCTAAACCAGGTACCGGCGTCATCGCTGGCGGCGCAATGCGCGCAATCTTCGAAGTAATGGGCGTGACCGACGTCGTGGCGAAATCCACCGGCTCGAGCAACCCTTACAACCTGGTTCGCGCCACGCTGGATGGTCTGGCAAAAATGAGTACTCCTGCTGAGATTGCTGCGAAACGCGGCAAGTCGGTAGAAGAGATCCTGGGCTAAGGTGGACATTATGACAACTAAAACCGTCAAAGTACAATTGGTCAAGGGCTTGATCGGCACGCGTGAAGACCACCGTGCCACCGTTCGCGGTCTGGGTCTGCGTCGTGTTAACTCGGTCGCCGAGTTGCAGGACACCCCATCCGTGCGCGGCATGATCAACAAAGTCTCGTACCTCGTTAAAGTAGTTGCGTAAGCCCCCGGGCTTACACACGGAGAAATCATGGAACTGAATACCATACAACCAGCCGATGGCGCTAAGCACTACAAGCGTCGCGTCGGCCGCGGTATCGGCTCCGGTCTGGGTAAAACCTCGGGCCGTGGTCACAAGGGTCAAAAATCGCGTTCGGGCGGCTTCCACAAAGTCGGTTTCGAAGGCGGTCAGATGCCTCTGCAACGCCGTCTGCCTAAGCGCGGTTTCAAGTCGCTCAACGCCACCTTCAAAGCTGAAGTGCGTCTGTCCGACCTGAACAACCTGGCCGTTGGCGACATCGACATCCTGGTCCTGAAGCAAGCTGGCGTACTGGGCGTGCTGGCACGCGACGTACGCGTCATTCTGTCCGGCGAGATCACCAAAGCGGTGAACCTCAAAGGCCTGAAAGTGACCGCTGGCGCGAAAGCCGCCATCGAAGCAGCCGGCGGCTCGGTAGCCTGAGTTGACCGCTAACAGCTTGATCGGAGCGAAAATTGGCGACTAATCCACAATTGGCTAAAAGTGCAGCAGCTGGTTTCCCTTGGGGCCGGCTCTGGTTCTTGCTTGGCGCATTGGTGGTTTATCGTATCGGCGCTCACATCCCGGTTCCCGGGATCGATCCGGTACAATTGGCCTCGCTGTTCAAGTCGCAAGAGGGCGGCATCCTGGGCATGTTGAACATGTTCAGCGGTGGCGCTCTGGCGCGCTTCACAGTCTTTGCGCTGGGTATCACGCCTTACATCTCGGCCTCGATCATCATGCAGCTGGTGTCGATCGTGTCTCCGCAGATGGAAGCGCTCAAAAAAGAAGGCGAAGCTGGCCGTCGCAAGATCACCCAGTACACCCGGTATTTCACGGTGGTGCTGGCTACGTTCCAAGCGTTGGCCATCGCAGTCGCACTGGAGTCGCAAGCAGGTCTGGTGCTGGATCCAGGCTATGCATTCCGTTTCGTGACGGTCGTTACGCTGTTGACCGGAACCATGTTCGTGATGTGGTTGGGCGAGCAGATTACCGAGCGCGGTCTCGGTAACGGCATCTCGATCATCATTTTCGCGGGTATCGCTGCCGGTCTGCCGGGCGCGCTGGCGGGCTTGGCCTCGTCGGTGAGCAACGGTTCGATCGGTGCCTTCTCCGCGATCATCATCATGATCCTGGTTGTGGCGGTGACGTTCTTGGTGGTATTTGTGGAACGTGGCCAACGCAAGATTCTGGTGAACTATGCGAAACGCCAGGTGGGTAACAAGATTTACGGTGGACAAACGTCGCACCTGCCATTGAAGTTGAATATGGCCGGCGTGATCCCACCGATCTTCGCTTCGTCGATTATCTTGTTCCCAGCAACGATCGTGGACTGGTTTACGAAGGGCGCCGATACGGCCAACCCGGCGGTCCGGTTCCTGAAAGATTTGGCAGCATCGATGGGGCCAGGCGAGCCCATCCACGCACTGTTGTACGCCATTGCGATCGTGTTTTTCTGTTTCTTCTATACAGCGCTGGTCTTCAACAGCAAAGAAACAGCGGACAACTTGAAGAAGAGCGGGGCCTTTGTGCCAGGGATACGTCCCGGTGAGCAGACTGCCCGTTACATCGACAAGATCCTGACACGTTTGACACTGGCTGGCGCCATCTACATCACTTTGGTGTGTTTGTTGCCGGAATTCATGCAAGCCGAGTGGAAAGTACCGTTCTATTTCGGCGGCACTTCTCTGTTGATTATTGTGGTTGTTACCATGGATTTCATGGCGCAAGTGCAAAACTACGTGATGTCGCAGCAATATGAATCGCTGCTGCGCAAAGCAAATTTCAAGGGCGGAATTCCGACGCGATAAGCGCGGTAAACATACCGAATGGCAAAAGACGACGTCATACAGATGCAGGGCGAGATTCTTGAGAATCTCCCGAATGCAACATTTCGAGTGAAGCTGGAAAACGGACACGTGGTGCTCGGGCATATTTCGGGTAAAATGCGGATGAACTATATCCGCATTCTTCCTGGCGACAAGGTGACGGTAGAGCTGACACCTTACGACCTGAGCCGCGCACGCATCGTGTTCCGGACCAAGTAACTATAAATCGAACCAAGAAGAGAGAGCAAAATGAAAGTTAACGCCTCAGTCAAGCGGATCTGCCGCAACTGCAAGATCATCAAGCGCAAGGGCGTTGTTCGCGTAATCTGCGTCGAACCACGTCACAAGCAGCGTCAAGGTTAATAACCGTTATTTATCGAGGAATAACGAATGGCACGTATTGCAGGGGTTAATATCCCCAATCATCAGCACACCGTAATCGGCCTGACGGCCATCTACGGTGTAGGCCGTCCACGCGCAAAGTTCATCTGCGCCGCAACGGGTATCGCGACCACTAAAAAGGTCAAAGATCTGGACGACAGCGAACTGGAAAAGCTGCGCGATGAAGTAGCTAAATTCATCGTCGAAGGCGACCTGCGTCGTGAGCTGTCCATGAACATCAAGCGTTTGATGGATCTGGGTTGCTACCGCGGCATGCGTCACCGTAAGGGCCTGCCGGTCCGCGGTCAACGCACCCGCACCAATGCACGTACCCGCAAGGGCCCGCGCAAAGCCGCTCAATCGCTCAAGAAATAATCTAGGGAAATCACATGGCTAAGCAACAAAGCAGCGCAGCAGCAGCGCGCGTACGCAAGAAGGTCAAGAAGAACGTTGCCGAAGGTATCGCGCACGTTCACGCTTCCTTCAACAACACCATCATTACCATCACCGACCGTCAGGGCAACGCTCTGTCGTGGGCGACCTCCGGTGGTGCTGGCTTCAAGGGTTCGCGTAAATCGACCCCGTTCGCAGCGCAGGTTGCGGCTGAAGCAGCTGGTAAAGTCGCAGTCGAATGCGGCGTGAAGAACCTGGAAGTACGCATCAAGGGCCCTGGTCCTGGTCGTGAATCCGCAGTGCGCGCACTGAACAACCTGGGCATCAAGATCACCGAGATCCAGGACGTTACCCCAGTACCGCACAACGGCTGCCGTCCTCCAAAACGTCGTCGTATCTAATAGTCCGGTCGGCGGCGAAGTTCGCTTCGCCTCCTTCCGACTAGAAGAAATCGCTGGAGCAGGAGACCGGAAACGGTTATACTGCCCGGCTGTTGTCGCCTGTCGAACAGCGTTCGGCGGGTTATTCGCATTTTGAGCCACCGTCTGGCCCACCCTGAGGATCAGACTAGCGCCTAACCATCGCAGGATGGCTGGGGCGTTATTATTTAAAAAAAGGAAGCATCGTGGCACGTTATATCGGACCTAAAGCAAAACTCTCCCGTCGTGAAGGTACTGACCTGTTCCTGAAGAGCGCACGTCGCTCGCTGGACAGCAAGTGCAAACTGGACGTCAAACCAGGCCAGCACGGCGTGAAATCGGGTGCCCGCACCTCGGACTACGGCAACCAACTGCGCGAAAAGCAAAAAGTTAAGCGTATGTACGGCGTTCTGGAACGTCAGTTCCGTCGCTACTTCGCAGAAGCCGACCGTCGCAAAGGCAACACCGGCGAAACCCTGCTGAAGCTGCTGGAAACCCGCCTGGACAACGTTGCATACCGCATGGGCTTCGGCTCGACCCGCGCTGAAGCGCGTCAGCTGGTATCGCACAAAGCGTTCACCGTGAACGGCCAAGTGGTCAACATCGCTTCGTACGTGGTTAAAGTCGGCGACGTCATCGCTGTTCGTGAAAAATCGAAAAAGCAAGTGCGTATCGTTGAAGCGCTGTCGCTGGCTGAACAAGTTGGCATGCCAGCTTGGGTGTCGGTCGATGCCAAGAAAATGGAAGGTACTTTCAAGTCCCTGCCAGAGCGCAATGAGATCGCCAACGACGTCAACGAATCGCTGATCGTCGAACTGTACTCGCGTTAATCTGTAGTCTAAGTAGCACCAAAACCCGCCCGCTGTGACCAGCGGGCGTTTTCACTAATGCCATCAGCCTTATCGGCCTAACGCGCCGAGGGTATTGAAGAGGACATTTACATGCAAAACAGTCTGTTGAAGCCACGTATTATCGATGTAGAGGCGCTGGGCGCCGGCCACGCTAAAGTAGTGATGGAGCCGTTCGAACGCGGCTATGGCCATACATTGGGTAATGCGCTGCGCCGCGTACTGCTGTCGTCGATGGTGGGCTACGCGCCGACCGAAGTGACGATCGCGGGCGTTGTACACGAATACTCGTCGCTCGACGGCGTGCAGGAAGACGTCGTTGACCTGCTGCTGAACCTGAAGGGCGTGGTCTTTAAAGTCCACAACCGTGACTCCGTCACCCTGACCCTGAAAAAGGAAGGCGAAGGCGCCATCCTGGCTTCGGACATCGATCTGCCACACGACGTGGAACTGATCAATCCGGACCACGTGATCGCCCACCTGACCGCCGGCGGCAAACTGGACATGCAGATCAAAGTCGAAAAAGGCCGTGGCTATGTGCCGGGTAACGTTCGCCGCCTGTCCGAAGACACCAACAAGACCATCGGCCGCATCATTCTGGATGCATCGTTCTCGCCAGTACGCCGCGTTTCCTACTTCGTCGAGTCCGCTCGCGTGGAACAGCGTACCGACCTGGACAAGCTGATCATCAACATCGAAACCAACGGCGTCATCTCGCCGGAAGAAGCGATCCGTCAATCGGCCCGCGTGCTGGTCGATCAACTGAACGTGTTCGCCGCCCTGGAAGGCACCGAAGCCGCTGCTGAAGCTCCTTCGCGCGCACCGCTGGTCGATCCTATCCTGCTGCGTCCAGTGGACGACCTGGAACTGACCGTGCGTTCGGCCAACTGCCTGAAAGCCGAAAACATCTACTACATCGGCGACCTGATCCAGCGTTCGGAAAACGAACTGCTGAAGACGCCGAACCTGGGCCGCAAGTCCCTGAACGAAATCAAGGAAGTGCTGGCATCCCGCGGCCTGACCTTGGGCATGAAGCTGGAAAACTGGCCGCCTGCAGGCCTGGAAAAATAATCACTATTGCGTCGTCCCCGCGAAAGCGGGGACCCATGCCGAGCATGCTCAGTATGGACTCCCGCCTGCGCGGGAGCGACGCGGTTGCAGTACCGTCTCTGGCATGTTGCCCGGGGCGTATATCCCTAGAACCGGTCCGCGCTCACGGCTAACGTGAGCGATCGAAGAACTCGGATTTAAACACCTGAAAGGAAGTACCATGCGTCACCGTCACGGCCTCCGTAAACTGAATCGTACCTCGTCCCACCGTCTGGCAATGCTGCGCAACATGACCGTTTCCCTGCTGCGTCATGAAGCCATCAAAACCACGCTGCCAAAAGCTAAAGAGCTGCGCCGCGTAGTTGAGCCTATCCTGACCATGGGCAAGACCGACACCCTGGCTAACAAGCGTCTGGCATTCGCCCGTCTGCGCGATCGTGAAATGGTTCTGAAGCTGTTCGCAGAACTGGGCCCACGCTACGCAAACCGCAACGGCGGCTACCTGCGCATCCTGAAAATGGGTTTCCGTGTTGGCGACAACGCTCCTATGGCTTACGTTGAGCTGATGGACCGTCCAGAAGTCACCGACATCGACGCAGCGCCAACCGCAGAAGAGTAATCTTCGCCGTTGTCACCGTGTTATGAAGAAAGCCAGGCTCTGCCTGGCTTTTTTTATTTCAGGCGCTGATCGCCGGCCGCCTTGAACTCCGAGCCGGCGTTCCAGGTCGGCGTCGTCCCCTGGGCGATATCCAGCCCCACCTGGAACAGCAGCTGGATGTCCTGCACGCCGCCGCGGAAGTCCCAGTCGCCGCGGACATTGTCCGTCACCTGGTGGTAGTCATGCGCGACATAGCTGTCGACCACCTCGTGCGCATACGTGTCCGGCTGGTCCAGGAAGCCGCTGCGGGCCTTGGTGTACAGCACCGGCACGCCCGCGCGCGCGAACTCCAACTGGTCGGCGCGGTAGAAGCTGCCCAGTTCCGGCCGTGCATCCTTCGCCATCAACCGGCCCTGCGCGGCCGCATACTTGACCAGCAGTTCGTCGATGCTGGAATGGCCCGAGGTCACGTTCTCGATCTGCGCCGTCTTGCCCCAGGCGTTGATGCCGTCGATATTGATGTTGGCCACCGTCCGCTTGAGTGGATACAGCGGATGGGCCGCATAGTATTTCGCCCCCAGCAGGCCGCGTTCCTCGGCCGTGGTCGCCAGGAACAGGATGGAGCGCTTGGGCGCCTTCGGCAGCGTCTTGTAGGCCTTGGCCAGCGCCAGCAACGCGGCGGTGCCGGACGCGTTGTCCAGCGCGCCGTGATAGATCTGCTGCGTGCGCGTGCCCGGCAGGCGCTGGTCGATGCCCAGGTGGTCCCAATGCGCGCTGTAGATCACGTACTCATGCTTGAGCTTGGGATCGCTGCCCTCGATCAGGCCCAGCACATTGTTCGAATTGACCGTGCGCGCCGTGTTCTCCACCTTGAAGTCGGCCGTGCCCTTCAGGCTGACGGGGCGGAAGTCCTTGCTCAGCGCCTGCTGCTTGAGCGTGTCGAAATCGTAGCCGGCCGCCGCCATCATCTGTTTTGCCTTGTCCAGCTGGATCCAGCCCGGCACCGCCGGCGCATCGGGATCGGCGCCGTCGTGCAGCAGGCTGAACTGCTCGCCATTGCCGCCGCTGCGCACCACGTCCCACGGATAGGCCGCCGGCTTGGTCTCGTGGATGATGATGGCCGCCGCCGCGCCCAGTTTGGCGGCGATCTCGTATTTGTAGGTCCAGCGGCCGTAGTAGGTCATGGCGCTGCCCTTGAACATGGCCGGATCCAGCCGGGACGGGTCTTTCGGATCGGGCACGGCCGGATCGTTGATCAGCATCAGGATGGTCTTGCCGCGCACGTCGACGCCCTTGTAGTCGTCCCAGCCGTACTCGGGCGCCTGCACGCCGTAGCCGACAAACACGATCTCGGAATTGCCGACGCTGACGCTGGTGGGCTGGCTGGTCGAATGGGCCACGTAGTCTTCCGGGAAGTTCAGCGCCACCGTCCGGCCGCCTATCGTGTAGCTGAAGCTGGGCGTCGGTTGCAGGCCGCGCATCGGCACCGCCTGGGTCCAGCCGCCGTTGGGGTTGCCCGGCTTCAGTCCCAGCTTCTTGAACTGTTGCTGCAGGTAAGCCACGGTCTTGGCCTCGCCCGGCGAACCCGGCGCGCGGCCCTCGAAATCATCGGACGCCAGCGTCTTGATGTGGTCCAGCAAATCCTGTGGCGACACGCTGGCCAGCGCCTTGGCGGGCGCCTGGGCGCATGCGGCGCCGGCGGTCAGGGTTAGGGTTAGGGCGGAAAACAGCAGGGGACGTAGTGCGGTCATTGCTTGCTCCATCGCGGGAAAAAGCTGAGTTTAGCAGGCTTTAAGACTGGCCTCAGGCGCGAAAGGTAGCCTCGGTGTACTATGCTGGTGCTCGTTTCGTTGAAAGAAAACTCATGCTTCGTATTGCCCGCCTGCTCGTGTCGCTGCTGTCGCTGATCGCCCTGTTGATGGCGCGTCCCGCGCTGGCCGACGACGGCTTCCTGGAACCCGATGCGGCGTTCAAGTTCTCGGCCCGCATGGTCGATGGCCATACCGTGTCGGTCAGCTTCCAGATCGCCGATGGCTACTATATGTACCGGGAGCGCTTCAAGTTCAGCGCCAACGGCGCCAAGCTGGGCGCGCTGTCGATACCGGCCGGCACCGTGCATTTCGATGAAACCTTCGGCAAGAATGTCGAGACCTATCGCAAGAGCGTCACCATGACGCTGCCGGTCGACGTCGACGGCTCGTTCACGCTGATGGCGGTCGGGCAGGGCTGCTCGGACAAGGGCCTGTGCTACGCGCCGCAGGATTACAAGATCCAGCTGGTCGGCAGCGGCTCGGTGCCGTTGCCGGCCGCGCCCGCCGGCGCCAAGCCTGCAGCCGCCACAGCCACCACCGCCGCAGTGGCAACAACTCCAATCAACGCCACAGCGGCGCCGCTGACCGTGCTGCCGGCAGCGAGCGCACCGGCCGCCGGCGCAGCGCCAGCCGCCAGCACCACGGCCAGTGAAGGCAAGCCTGCGGCGTTGACGCCGGGCGTCACCATCCGCGCCATTCCGATGCCGACCGCCACCATCCTGCCGCCGCTGAAGCCGCCGGCGGCAGCCGTGCCGGTCAGCGATTCCGGCCACCTGGAAGCGGCGCTCAAATCGGGCAAGCTGCTGGTCATCCTGCCGTTGTTCGCCTTGCTGGGCCTGGGCCTGTCGTTCACGCCCTGCGTGCTGCCGATGGTGCCCATCCTGTCGTCGATCATCGTCGGCGAGGGCGCCAACAGCAGCCGTGGACGCGGCCTGCTGTTGTCGGTCACGTATTCGCTCGGCATGGCCATCGTCTACACCGCGCTGGGCGTCGCCGCCGGCCTGGCGGGCGAGGGCTTGGCCGCCGCGCTGCAAAACCCGTGGGTGCTGGGCGGCTTCGGCCTGCTGATGGCGGCGCTGTCGCTGTCGATGTTCGGCGTCTACGAGCTGCAAGTGCCGGCCGCGCTGCAATCCAAACTGAGTACGGTGTCGAACCGTCAATCTTCCGGCAAGCTGGCCGGCGTGTTCGTGATGGGCGCGATCTCGGCGCTGATCGTCGGTCCTTGCGTGGCCGCGCCGCTGGCCGCCGCGCTGGTCTACATCAGCCAGAGCCGCGACATCGTCATCGGCGGCAGCGCCCTGTTTGCGATGGCGGTCGGCATGAGCGTGCCGCTGATGCTGGTCGGCGTCTCGGCCGGCGCCTTGCTGCCGCGCGCAGGCATGTGGATGGACGCGGTCAAGCGCTTCTTCGGCGTGCTGATGCTGGCGATGGGCTGGTGGCTGGTGTCGCCGGTGCTGCCGGCCGCGGTGCAGATGATGGGCTGGGCCGCGCTGTTGGTCGGCTACGGCATGTACCTGCTGATGAATCGGGGTAAGTGGGTGGCCAAGTCGGTCGGCCTCGTCGTTGCCGTGCTGGGCCTGATGCAGCTGGTGGGCGTGGTCAGCGGTGGTCGCGACCCGCTGGCGCCGCTGGCGCATCTGACCGGCGGCAAGCACGAAGCGCCATTGGCCTTCCAGCGCATCAAGACTGTGCAACAGCTCGACGCGGTGCTGGCGCAGACCGGCGGCAAGACCGCCGTGCTGGACTTCTACGCCGACTGGTGCGTGTCCTGCAAGGAAATGGAAAAACTGACCTTCGTCGATCCGCAAGTGCGCGCCCGGTTGGCCAACAGCGTGCTGCTGCAAGTGGACGTGACCGCCAACGACGCCGACGACAAAGCCATGCTGAAACGCTTCGGCCTGTTCGGCCCGCCGGGCATCATCCTGTTCGACAAGCAAGGCAAGGAAATCGACGGCGCCCGCGTCATCGGCTTCCAGGATGCGGCCAAGTTTACGGCGTCCCTGTCCCGGTTGAACTAAGTTCCGTCACTCCCGCGCAGGCGGGAGTCCATAAGGCCGCTGCGTTGCCGGCTCAGCATGGATTCCCACTTGCTTGGGAAGTCACGTCCCCCAATGGGGGGCGTGACGCTGTTTAGCCGCGCTGGCCGTGCCAGCCGCCGCGTGGGCCGAAGTGATGGCCGCCATGCGCGCCGCCCCTGCTGTGGTCGTCAAAGATGGCTTTCTGCTCGGCCGTCAGCTGGCCGTAGAACGCCGTCAGCGCGGCCAGGTGCGCCTCCATCTTGACCTGATGTTGCTTGCTCAGGTCCAGCATCTTGGCCATGCGGTCCGGCGCCGACATCTTGGCGATCGCCGCGCGGTCCGGCAAGGTGCCGCCGGTCGCGGCCGGCCCGATGGCCGCCTGGTAGGTGGCCCACGCCGATTCCTGCTGCGCCGTCAGTTTCAGCAGATCGTGCATCTTGGCCTGGCGCTTGGCGTACATCTCCGCCATCTTGGCCTGCATCTGCTCCTTGTTGACAGCGGCGCCGTGACGGCCGGCCGGCGGCGCCGAATTTTCCGCCTGCGTTTGAGCCTGCGCTGCCGCCATGCCCAGCACGGTAAAACCGATCAATATGCTTTTGCGTAAGACGTTCATGGTCGTTCCTCTATCATTGAAAGTTAGGTATCGCGACGCATTTGGCACCGCGCTTGAATGCATAGTGGCAGCGCAAGGTTGCCGCCAAGTTTCGCGGGCCTGAGATTTTGTATCCAGATGTTTCGCCCCTAGGGGGATATACAAGACGATACAATTGGTGATTGGTCACGCACCGTCTAACTGGGGATAATTAGCACATGGAACCCACATCAACTATCTTGATCGTAGACGACGATCGCGACATCCGCACTTTGCTGGCCGACTACCTCGAATCGAATGGCTACCGCGCCCTGTGCGCCGCCGACGGCACCGCCATGTGGAAGCTGCTCGACGAAGGCCGGCCCGACCTGGTGGTGCTCGATCTCAACCTGCCCGGCGACGACGGCCTGACCCTGTGCCGCAAGCTGCGCGCCCACTCCACGCTGCCCGTCATCATGCTGACCGCCCGCAACGAACCGCTGGACCGCATCCTCGGCCTGGAAATGGGCGCCGACGATTACCTGCCGAAACCGTTCGAACCGCGCGAGCTGCTGGCGCGCATCCGCAGCGTGCTGCGCCGTAGTAACGCGATGCCGGTCGGCAGCGGCGCCGAGAAGGCGCAACAGCTGCGCTTCTCCGGCTGGACGCTGGACCTGACCGCGCGCCACCTGCTCAATCCGGACGGCATCGTCATCATGCTGTCGGGCGCCGAATTCCGCCTGCTCAAGGTCTTCCTCGAACATCCGAACCGCGTGCTCAACCGCGACCAACTGCTCAACCTGACCCAGGGCCGCGACGCCGATCCCTTCGACCGCTCGATCGACATCCAGATCAGCCGCCTGCGCCAGAAGCTGGGCGAGGATGCGCGCCTGCCGCAAATCATCAAGACCGTGCGCAACGGCGGCTACGTGCTGGCCGGCACCGTCAGCGTGGAGCCGCAAGCGTGAAAGTCTTCTTCGGATCCATGACCGGGCGGGTGTTCCTGATCCTGCTGCTCGGTATCGTCGCCTCGGCGGCGCTGACCCAGTGGCTGGCGGTGGGCGAACGCACGCGCGCGCTGGAGCGCTACCGCGACTTCCACGCGCTGGAGCGCGCCGAACAATTGATCACCACGGCGGACGTGCTGCCGGAAGCCTCGCGCCCGACCTACCTGCGCATGGCCAACCGCGGCACCGTCCGGCTGGAGGCGACCGACATGCCGCTGGCCACCGCGCTGCCGCCGACCGAGTTTTCCTCCACCCTGCAGCAGCGCCTGGGCGCGGGCTACAAGCTGGGTCCGTTGGCCGAGCATCCGGCCGCCTGCGACCTGCCGCGCAAGAGCAACAACATCTTCGCGCCGAGCCAGTGGCGCGGCACCTGCGAAACCATGAACGTGCAGCTGCACGACGGCCAGGTGCTCAAGCTGTCCGTGCTGCCGCCGCGCGCGCCGCCGCCGTCGGGTCATAGCGAGCTGATGGCCATGCTGCCCTTCCTGTTCAGCATTGCCGCGCTGGCCTACCTGGTGACCCGCATGACCGTGCGTCCGCTCAAGCAGCTGGCGCAGGCCGCCAAGGACCTGGGCAACGACATCAACCACGCGCCGGTGGCGCTGAGCGGCGCGGCCGAGATCCGCCAGGCCAGCGCCGCCTTCAACGCCATGCAGGCGCGCATCCGCCAGCACATCATGCAACGCACGCAGATGCTGGCGGCCATCACCCACGACCTGCAAACCCCGCTGACCCGCCTGCGCCTGCGGCTGGAAAAGGTCGGCGACCAGGAATTGCAGCAGCGCCTGATCGACGACCTGTCGGCGATGCAGCAAATGGTCAAGGAAGGCCTGGACCTGGCGCGCAGCATGGACACCACCGAAACCATGCAGGCGCTGGATCTCGATTCGCTGCTCGACAGCGTGTGCAGCGACGCCACCGACGGCGGCCAGCAGGTCGAACTGCGCGGCCGCGCGGCGATGGCGCTGATGGGCCGGCCGCTGGCGATACGCCGCTGCCTGGTCAACCTGATCGACAACGCCGTCAAGTATGGCCACTACGCCAATGTCACCGTCGAGCGCATGGTGGGCGCGGCCCGCATCCGCATCCGCGACGGCGGCCCCGGCATCGACCAGGACCAGATGGCGCGCGTGTTCGAACCGTTCTACCGCATCGAAACCTCGCGCTCGCGCGAATCGGGCGGCACCGGCCTGGGGCTGACCATCGCCCGCAACATCGCCGAACAGCACGGCGCCAACGTCATGCTGTCCAACCATGCGGACGGCGGCCTGGAAGTCACCTTGATCGTGCCCGAATACTACGCCGGCGCCTAAACCCCGCGCCCAACTCCAGCCCGGAAAAAAGCGCCCGCCGATGGCCACGGCGCGGTTTTCCCGGCAAATACTATGCGACAATATTCCGCCTGATGCAGGGCGGCAATGTTTTTCGACAGTAAACCTAGTTCAAAAAATAATGAAAAAATCTTCCTTAGCATTCCTGGTCGGCGCCATCGTGGTGGCAGGCGGTGGCGTCTGGTACCTGACGCATCCAACGGCCGAACAGCCTAAAGCCGCCAGCGGCGCCGGCGCACAAGGCCCGACCACCGTCAGCGTGATCGCGCCGGTGCGCCAGGATGTGCCGGTGGTGCTGCAAGCGAACGGCACCGTCACGCCGATCAGCACGGTGGACCTGCATCCGCAAACCACCAGCACCATCGCCAAGGTGCATATCAAGGAAGGCCAGTTCGTCAAATCGGGCGAGCTGATGTTCACGCTGGACGACCGCAGCGAGCGCGCCAACGTCGACAAGGCCCAGGCCCAGGTCGCGCGCGACCAGGCCGCGCTGGCCGACTACGAGCGCCAGTACAAGCGCTCACTGGAGCTGCTGTCCAAGAACTTCATCGCCCAGGGCGCGGTCGACACGCTCAAGAGCCAGGTCGATTCGGCGCGCGCGCTGCTGCAGTCCGATGTCGCCGCCGCCCGTTCGGTCGGGGTCGACGCCAGCTACACCGCGATCCGCGCGCCGATGAACGGCCGGGTCGGCGCCATCAACGTCTATCCGGGCAGCCTGGTGCAACTGGCCACCTCGCTGACCACCATCACCCAGCTCGATCCGATCAATGTGTCCTTCACCTTGCCGGAGTCGGCGCTGGCCGGCCTGCTGCAGGCGCAACACGCCGGCGCGGTGGCGGTCAAGGTCGCGCTGGGCAACTCCGACAAGGAAATCAGCGGCGCCCTGAGCTTCATCGACAACACCGTCGATCCGGTCGCCGGCGTGATCCGCGTGAAAGCCCAGTTCGACAACAGGGACACCAATCTGTGGCCGGGCCAGTACGTCAACACCAAGCTGGTCTCGCAAGTGTTGAAAGACGCCATGGTGATACCGCAAAACGCTATCATCAGCAATACCCGCGGCACCTTCATCTACGCGGTCGATGCCGACCAGTCCGCCAAGGTGGTGAACATCAAGCGCCTGTACGCGTTTGGCGAAAGCGCCGCCGTGTCCGGCCTGAGCGGCAATGAGAAAGTCATCGTCGACGGCAAGCAAAACCTGCGGCCGGGCGGCAAGGTGCGTATCGCCGCCGCCGACAAGCCTGCCGACGGCCAGGCCAACAGCGCCAAACAGAAGGGCTGAGCATGAACCTTTCCGAGTTATGCATCCGCCGGCCGGTGATGGTGGTGCTGCTGTCGCTGACCTTGATACTGGCCGGCGTGCTGTCGTACTTCTACATTCCGGTCGCCGCACTGCCGAGCTACAACACCCCGGTCATCAACGTCTCGGCCGACCTGCCGGGCGCCGCGCCGGACACGATGGCCTCGTCCGTCGCGCTGCCGCTGGAGAAGCAGTTCTCCACCATCGCCGGCCTGGCGCTGATCACCTCCACCAACACGCTGGGCAATTCCTCGCTGACCCTGGAGTTCGATCCCAGCGTCAACGTCAACGAAGCGGCGGTCGACGTGCAGGCGGCGCTGCTGCGCGCCCAGCGCCAGTTGCCGATCGAGATGACCGACCTGCCGTCCTACCGCAAGGTCAACCCGGCCGACGCGCCGGTGCTGTTCATGACCATGAACTCGCCGTCGCTGACCCTGGCCGAGCTGAACGACTACGCTGAAAACCTGATCGCGCCGTCGCTATCGACCTTGCCGGGCGTGGCCCAGGTCAGCGTCAACGGCCAGAAGCGTTTCGCGGTGCGCGTGCGCGCCAAGTCCGAGCTGATGAACGCCCGCAACCTGACGCTGGATGAATTGCAGCAGGCGATCAAGTCGGCCAACGCCAACACCCCGCTCGGCATCCTCGACGGCCCCAGCCAGACGCTGACCATCCAGGGCAACGCCCAATTGATGAAGGCTTCCGAATTCGCCGAGCTGATCGTCGCCCAGCGCAACGGCCAGCCGGTGCGCCTGAAGGACGTGGCGACGGTGGAGGACAGCTTCCAGTCGGTCAAGACCGCCGGCAGCTACAACGGCGAGCGCTCCATCGTGCTGCTGGTGCAGCGCCAGCCGGACGCCAACACCGTGCAGGTGGTCGACGGCGTGCGTCGCCTGCTGCCGCGCTTCAAGACCCAGTTGCCGGCATCGATCAACATCAACCTGGTCAACGACCGTTCGGTGTCGATCCGCGAAGCCATCCACGACGTTAACCTGACCCTGCTGCTGACCATCTTCCTGGTGGTGCTGGTGATCTTCCTGTTCCTGCGCCGCGCGGCCGCCACCTTCATCCCGGCCATCACGATGCCGATCTCGCTGCTCGGCGCGCTGGCCTTGCTGTATGCCTTCGGCTACAGCCTCGACAACGTTTCCCTGCTCGGCATCACGCTGGCGGTCGGCCTGGTGGTCGACGACGCCATCGTGGTGCTGGAGAACATCGTCCGCCACATCGAGCTGGGCAAGAAGCCCTTGCAAGCCTCGCTGGTGGGCGCCAAGGAAATGGGCTTCACGATTATCTCGATCTCGGTCTCGCTGGTGGCCGTGTTCATACCGATCTTCTTCATGCCGGGCGTGATCGGCCTGATGTTCCATGAATTCGCCGTGGTGGTGGCGCTGTCGGTGCTGGTGTCGGCGGCGGTGTCGCTGATGCTGGTGCCGATGCTGGCCAGCCGCCTGCTGCCGGCCGACGCCATCGACCCCGAGCATGACAAGGGCGGCTTCATCGGCCGCTGGTTCGAGGCCGGCTTTACCGCGCTGCGCAACGGCTATGTGCGCACGCTGGACATCGCGCTGCACCACCGCTACATCGTGCTGATGGCGGCGATCGGCACCTTCGCGCTGACGGCGGTGCTCTACATCACCATTCCGAAAGGCTTCTTCCCCGAGGAGGACCTGGGCCAGATCCGCGTCAACACCGAAGCGTCGGAAGACATCTCGTCGGCCTCGCTGATGGACTTGCAGGAGCGTGTGGCGGCCGTCATCAAGGCCGATCCCAACGTGCAGGACGTGACCTCGTTTGTCGGCGGCGGCAACGGCGGCCGCATGTTCCTGGTGCTCAAGCCGCGCAACCAACGGCAGAAGATGCCGCAAGTGCTGGACAGCCTGCGCAAGGCCACCAAGACGGTGGCCGGCATCTCGGTCTACCTGAGTCCGGTGCAGAACCTGCAGCTGGGCGGACGCCAGTCCAAGAGCCGCTACCAGTACACGCTGCAATCGGTCAGCCCCGGCGCGCTCAACGACTGGGCGCAAAAATACCTCGACAAGCTGCGCGCCGATCCCGACTTCCGCGACGTCACCAGCGATTCGCAGAACAAGGGCCTGCAGGCGTCGCTGAAGATAGACCGCGACAAGGCCAACAACCTCGGCGTGGCCATCGGCGACGTCCGCACCGCGCTCTACCTGGCCTTCGGTGAGCGGCAGGTGTCGACCATCTACTCGCCGGCCGCCAGCTACTACGTGATCCTGGAGGCGGCCACCGCCGACCGCCAGTTCGACGACGCGCTGACCCGCATCTCGGTGCGCAACAAGAGCGGCAACCTGGTGCAGCTGTCCAGCTTTGCCACGGTCGAGCGCACCATCGGCCCGACCGCCGTCAACCACCAGGGCCAGCTGCAGGCGATCACCTTGTCGTTCAACCTGGCGCCGGACGTCCCGCTGGGCAAGGCCACCGCCAAGATCGACCAGATGGGCATGGACATGCATTTGCCGCCGTCCATCATCACCAACTACGGCGGCGACGCGGCGGTGTTCCAGAGTTCGCAAAGCAGCCAGCTGATCCTGATCATCGCCGCGCTGGGCGTGATCTACGTGCTGCTGGGCGTGCTGTACGAGAGCTACATCCACCCGCTGACCATTCTGGCCGGCCTGCCGTCGGCCGCCGTCGGCGCCTTGTTGACCTTGCGTTTGTTCAACCTGGACCTGACGATGATCGCCATCATCGGCATCCTGATGCTGATCGGCATCGTCAAGAAGAACGCCATCATGATGATCGACTTCGCGCTGCATGTGCAGCGCAACGAAGGCCGCACGCCGGCCGAGGCGATCCGCGAAGCCTGCGTGCTGCGCTTCCGCCCGATCATGATGACCACCATGGCCGCGCTGATGGGCGCCTTGCCGATCGCGCTGGGCCTGGGCGCCGGCGCCGAGCTGCGCCAGCCGCTCGGCCTGGCGGTGGTGGGCGGCCTGATCTTCTCGCAAGTGATCACGCTGTACATCACGCCGGTCATCTACCTGTTCCTCGACAAGTACAGCGGCAGCGGCCCGATGAGCGATGCCGAGCTGGTCGCCGGCGACGTGCCGGCCGCCGAAGGTGTGCACGCCGTGCCACTGAAGGCCGTGAACACGGTCAAGCATTGAGCGGTAGCAAGTTGCTTTAAAGACCGTTTCTTTATCATGGGCAAGTCGCCCACGATAAAGGACGGTTGCACATGAAACGCTACAGTGTCACCATCATCGGCATGGGCCCGCGCGGGCTCAGCGCTTTTGAGCGCATCGCCGCCATCGCCGCCGGCCGTCAACTACCGCTCGACATCAACCTGATCGAACCGGGCGACTGCGGCCCTGGCGTGCACGGCACGCGCCAGCCGCAGCATCTGCTGATCAACACCATCGCCAGCCAGGTCACGCTGTTTCCCGCCCCCGGCGCGGTGCAATATGCGCCGGTGTGCGCCACGCCCTCGCTGACGGCGTGGGCGCGTCAGGCCGGCTACCGCCGCGTCGGCGAGCGCTACTACCAGCTGGGCGAACACGGCGGCGCCGACATCACCGAAGCCGACTACCTGCCGCGCAGCCTGCTGGGCGAATACCTGGCCTGGGCCTACCGCCAGATCGCCGCCGCGCTGCCGTCCAGCGTGCGCCTGAACCACCACCGCCTGCGCGCGCGCGACATGTGGCGCTTGCCGGACGGCGCTTGCACCGTCGAGCTTGACACGGGCTACCAGGTGCACAGCGATTTCGTCTTCCTGACCACCGGCCACGGCCGCAACCAGCCCAGCGAGCCGGACGAGAAGCTGGCTAAATTCGCGCAAGAGCACGCGCGCCACAACAGCCGGCTGGCCTTCGTGCGCCACGCCTATCCGCTGGAGCAGCTCAACGGCATCGCCGCCGGCGCCCGCGTCGCCATCCAGGGGCTGGGCCTGAGCGCGCACGACATCATTGCCGAGCTGACGGTGGGGCGGGGCGGGGCTTTCGTGCGCGGCGAGCATGGCTTGCGCTACCAGCGTTCCGGCGGCGAGCCGCAGCTGACCCTGTGCTCGCGCAACTGCCTGCCGGCCGCCGCGCGCGGCGTCAACCAGAAGGGGCTGGACGGCCGCCACCAGCCGCACTACTTCACGCCGGACGCGGTGGCCGCGCTGCGCCGCCTGGCGCTGGCCTCGCGCGGCAGCCGCCAGCTGGACTTCGAGCGCGAGCTGCTGCCGCTGCTCAAGCGCGAAATGGCCTGGGTCTACCGCAGCACGCTGGCCACGGCCGAGCCCAACGGCGCAGCCCCCGATCCCGCCGATTACCGGCTGACAGCCGACGACGACGCGTTGATCGAGCAGCTGCTGTTCCCGCTGCGCGGCCGCCAGTTCGCCACGCTGGACGAATTCCGCGCATTCTTCAACGGCTGGCTGCGGGAGGACCTGGCCGAGGCCAGGCTGGGCAATGTTGGCAGTGCGATCAAGGCCGCCACCGACGTGCTGCGCGACGTGCGCGCCACCTTGCAGGCGGCGCTCGAGCATGGCGGGCTGACGCCGGCTTCGCACCGCCAATTCATGGAGGTCTACCACCCGGCCCTCAACCGCAGCGCCTTCGGGCCGCCGCTGCGGCGCAACCAGGAACTGCTGGCGCTGCTGGACGCCGGCGTGATCGAGATCCAGTCCGGCCCCCGCAGCAGCATCGAGCTCGACGAGCAGAACGCCTGCTATGTGCTGAGCACCCAATTCGGCGGCGGGGTCGTCAAACATCCGGTCGATGTGTTGCTGATCGCCCGCCTGGACGGCTTTTTTCCCGCGATGGACGATTCCTTACTTATCCGTAATGTGCTCAAGCGGGGCCTGGCGCGGCCGTATTTCAACGGCAGTTTCCACCCCGGCGGCATCGACATCGACGCCGCCGGCCGGCCGCGCGACGACTTCGGCCAGCCGTCCCGCAACATCTGGGCGCTGGGCTACCTCGTCGAGGGAGCGCACTACTACACGCACGCCTTGCCACGGCCGCAAATGCGCTCGCGCCAGGTGCTGGACGCCGATCGCAGCGTGCACGCCATGGTGGCCCTGATGGACGTCATCCCCCAGCCCGACACCCGCCACGCGGCCGCTCCGGCCACCTCGACGGCGTTGCCGCATGTCACTTTGTAAAGCCGATTGATACATACGGTAACACCCGTCAAGACGCGGAACTTGTAAGCTCTTCCTGATAAATTCCCTGGAGCGCACGCGCCGCTGTCCGGCGCGCTATCATGGCCTTGCGCAGCGGTTCCCAAAACGGTGGGACTCTGGCACTATGGCCGCATTTTGTCGACTTCGTTCCAACCAAGGTTTGCTATTTTGCATCACGATTCCCATTTACTCTCTGCAAATTCCGAATATTGCGAAACTTGCGGCCAGCGTTTGCCGGAGGCTGGGGAGCGGTTCGCCGCATGGGATCGTAAGTCGCAGTCCAACCGGATAGGCGTCGGCATTTCCATCGCGCTGCACTTGCTGGGCGTGCTGTACTACTTCCTCTCGCCCACGCCCAAGAACACCCATTCCGCGCCGCCCAAGGGCGGGGTGATGGTCTACATCGCCCCGTTGCCGGACAAGCCGCAGAACAAGCCGCAGCAGAAGAAACCCGAAGTGTCCAAGGCCACCAAGCCGCCGCCGCCGCGCAAGCAGGTGGCCACCAAGGATGCGCCGGCCGCCATCCGTCCCAAGCTGGAGACCTATGTGCCGCCGGTGCAGGCGACGATGACGCCGCCACCCGAGCAGGACATGTCCGAGATGATCGCCAAGCGCCGCGCCGCGCGCGAGGCCAACAACCCGCAACCGGCGCCGAGCGCCCCGGCCGAGAGCGACAGCGAGCGTTCGCTGCGCATCGCCAAGGGCAATATCGCCGGCGCGCAGGGCCGCACCAGCGGCGCCGACAGGGACGACACCGGCGGCATCTTCCAGGTCGACAAGAGCTACCACAGCGCCGACGTGAAGTTCCGCGGCTGGAACACCAACTTCAAGCGCCGCTGGCTGCAGCAGATCCACGTCGAGCAGGGCGCCGAGCAGGATATCGAGACCGCCGTGGCCAAGGAAATGGTCAAGATCATCCGCAAGGAAAAGCCGGGCGACTTCGAATGGGATTCGCGCCGCCTGGGCAAAGTGGTGACGATGAGCGCGCGCAAGGAAGACGAAAAGGAGCTGATCGCCTTCTTGCTGAAGGAAATGTTCCCCGAGTACACGCGCGGCCCCGGACGCTGATCTAGAAAGAAGTCGGGGTCAAGTCTGACATTCGGACACGAGCTCTGCCGTAAGCAACGTTACGGCAGAGCTCGTGTCCGAATGTCAGACTTGACCCCGGTGTTATTTTTGCGCTTTGAGCAGGCGGGCGACGTCTAGGGCGAAGTAGGTCAGCACGGCGTCGGCGCCGGCTCGCTTGAACGCCAGCATCGATTCCATCATCACCTTGTCGTGATCGAGCCAGCCGTTTTGCGCGGCGGCCTTGATCATCGCGTATTCGCCGCTGACCTGGTAAGCAAAGGTCGGCACCTTGAATTCATCCTTCACGCGGCGCACGATGTCCAGGTAAGGCATGCCCGGCTTGACCATCACCATGTCGGCGCCTTCGGCCAGATCCAGTCCCACTTCACGCAGGGCTTCGTCGCTGTTGGCCGGGTCCATCTGGTAGGTGTTCTTGTCGCTCTTGCCCAGGTTTTTGGCCGAGCCGACCGCGTCGCGGAACGGGCCGTAGAACGCCGACGCATACTTGGCCGAATACGCCATGATGCGGGTGTGGATGTGCCCGTGCGCTTCGAGCGCCGCGCGCACCGCGCCGATGCGGCCGTCCATCATGTCCGACGGCGCCACCACGTCGACGCCGGCGTCAGCCTGGCACAGGGCCTGGCGCACCAGCATCTCGGTGGTGACGTCGTTGATCACGTAGCCGTTGTCGTCGATCAAGCCGTCCTGGCCGTGGCTGGTGTACGGGTCCAGCGCGACGTCGGTCAAAATACCCAGCTGCGGGAAAGCCTGCTTCAGCGCCCGCACCGCGCGCGGCACCAGGCCGTCCGGATTGGTGGCTTCGATGCCGTCCGGCGTCTTCCTGGCGGCGTCGATCACCGGGAACAGCGCCAGCACCGGGATGCCCAGTTCCACGCATTCCTGCGCCACTTTCAGCAGCACATCCACCGACACCCGCTCCACGCCCGGCATCGACAACACCGGCTCGCGCTGCTGCGTGCCTTCCAGGATAAACACCGGATAGATCAAGTCCGAGGCCGTGACGTTGTTTTCACGCATCAATGCGCGCGAAAACGGGTCGCGGCGCATGCGGCGCATGCGGATGGCGGGGAATTGGGCGGAAACGTGTGGATTGTGCATCGCTGAAAACTTTCCTGAAAGCTGAAGGGTTATTGCTCGTCGGGCTCGACGTCGTCTTCCATCTCGATCAATTGCACCTGGGCGGCGGCTACCTCGTCGGTGACGCCGGCCAGTTCCAGTATCTTGTCGTTGGCTTCGTCGATGCCGACGCGCTTGAGCGCGGAGAACAGTTGTACGGTGAACGGGAAACCTTCGCCGTCTTCGTCGACATAGCTGGCCAGCTTGGCTTTCGCCTGGCGCAGCACGTTGACGGATTCGTTGCGGTTCAATTTGTCAACCTTGGTCAGGATGCAATGAATCGGCTTGCCGGTCGGGGCAAACCATTCCAGCATCTGGATGTCGAGGTCGGTGAACGGGCGGCGCGAGTCCATGATCAGGATCAGCGCGGCCAGCTGTTCGCGGCGCTGGACGTAGTCGCCCAGCAGGCGTTGCCAGTGCAGCTTGGCCGAACCGGACACTTCCGCGTAGCCGTAGCCCGGCAAGTCGACCAGCAGGCACTCGATTTCCTCGACGATCGTCGGGTCCTTGCGGTGCTGCGCGATGTGCGCGCCGCCGATCGAGAAGTAGTTGATGTGCTGGGTACGGCCAGGGGTCTTGGACGCGAACGCCAGGCCTTTCTGGTTGCACAGGATGTTGATGGCGGTCGATTTGCCGGCGTTGGAGCGACCTGCAAAGGCGATTTCCGGCACGTGAGTGTCGGGCAGATCGCGCAATTGGTTAACGGTCGTAAAGAAGCGGGCTTGCCAGAGTTTGGACATGGGATGGGGGAAAATGCAACAAAAGGGAGCAAATATGCTGGAAAGCTATTGTACAATGAGTGGTTACGAAGTGTTGCCATAGCATCTCGTGCCAAGCCTGCGGCAAACTTTCGACAAACTTTTTTGAGGGTGCTTGAATGAATCGTGCGTTTTCACCGTTTGTAACTTCCTTGTTGGTCGGCCTGCTGGCAATTGCGGGCACCGCAACCGCCTCAGAAGAAAAAAAACCGGCCCACGCCGAAGCGGCAGCGCCTAAAGTCGACGCGGCCAAAGGCGGCACCCTGTTTGACAGCGGCGACAACGCGCGCGGCCTGCCGGCATGCGTCTCCTGCCACGGCGCCGGCGGCAACTCCACCATCGCAGTCAATCCAAAACTGGCCGGCCAGCACGAAGGCTATCTGTACAAGCAGCTGGTGAACTTTTCGGGCGATGACCGGAATCAACCGGTCATGACCACCTACGCGAAGATGCTGACGGACGAGGAAAAGCACAACATCTCGGCCTGGCTGGCCGCCCAGGCGCAAAAGCCGGGCGCAGCGAAGAACAAGGACACGGTTGAACTGGGCAAGAAGATCTATCGCGGCGGCATCGCCGAGAAGAACGTTCCAGCCTGCGCCAGCTGCCACGGCGCGGCCGGCGCCGGCATCCCGGTGCAATATCCGCGCATCGGCGGCCAGCACCAGGATTACACGGTAGCCCAGCTGGGCCTGTTCAAGGCCGGCGGCCGCAAGAACAGCGCGCAGATGACCACCATCGCCAAGCGCATGTCGGATGAAGAAATGAAAGCCGTGGCCGATTACGTCGCCGGTTTGAAATAAGCAGCTGGCCGCGCCCCTGGGTTGCGGCGCAACTGATAGTGCATAGAGGGCGGCAGCGTAAGCGGGCTGCCCTTTTTGTTGATATGCTGCCGGCAGCATACTTTTTTTGAGATAGTTCCAGCATGAGCAGCAGCCCCAGCACCACCGGCATCGAACTGAAGACCCGCCGCCCCATCGTCGGCGAAATGGTCGAACTGATTTCCTCCATGCGTTTCGCCATCGCGCTGCTGGCGATGATCGCGATCGCCGCCATCGTCGGCACCGTGATGAAGCAGGGCGAGGCCACCAACAACTACATCAACCAGTTCGGGCCGTTCTGGTTCGAGGTGTTCGGCAAGCTGGGCCTGTACGGCGTGTACTCGGCCTGGTGGTTCCTGTTGCTGATGACCGCGCTGGTGACGTCGACCTCGCTGTGCATCATCCGCAACGCCCCCAAGATGCTCAAGGACATGCGCAGCTGGCGCGAGAACGTGCGCGAGAACTCGCTGCTCAATTTCCACCACAAGATGCAATGGCGTTCGCCGCTGGCGCGCGCCGCGCTGGCGCAGCAGACCGCGGCCCGCCTGGCCGACACCGGCTATAAGGTCAAGCTGGTCGACAAGGAGCACGGCACGCTGGTGGCGGCCAAGCAGGGCGCGGCCAACAAGTTCGGCTACATCTTCGCGCACTCGGCCATCGTCATCATCTGCATCGGCGGCCTGCTCGATTCGGACGTGCCGATCCGCCTGCAGGAATGGTTCTTCGGCAAGGTGCCGTTCAACGGCAGCGGCTTGATCTCGGCGGTGCCGGCGCGGAGCCGCCTCGGCCTGGGCAATCCCACCTTCCGCGGCAACACCATGATCCCGGAAGGCCAGTCCAGCGAAAGCGCCATCATCACCCGTCCCGACGGCGTGCTGATCCAGGACCTGCCGTTCACCATCAAGCTGAAAAAATTCACCATCGACTTCTACAGCACAGGCATGCCCAAGCTGTTCGCCAGCGAGGTGGAAGTGCGCGACCACGCCAGCGGCGAAGTGGTCAAGGCCGTCATCGAAGTCAACAAACCCTTGCTGTACCAGGGCCTGGCGATCTACCAGTCCAGCTTTGACGACGGCGGCAGCAAACTCAAGCTGACCGGCTTCCCGATGGTGGGCGCGGCCACCACCAAGTTCGACATCGCCGGCGAAGTGGGCGGCAGCACGGCTATGGGTGACGCCTACAGCGTCGAATGGTCGGGCTTCCGTCCGTTCAACGTCGAGAACCTGGCCGCCGCGCAGGACGCGCGCGCCGTCACCAAGGGCAAGAGCCTGGAAGAGCAGTTCGCCAACAGCCTCGACAAGCACACCGGCTCGGCCGGCCGCAACGCCAACAACAAGGACCTGAAGAACGTCGGCCCCAGCGTGACCTACAAGCTGCGCGACAAGACCGGCCAGGCGCGCGAATACCAGAACTACATGCAGCCGGTGACGGTGGACGGCGCCACGGTGTTCCTGGCCGGCATGCGGGTCAATCCGTCGGACCCGTTCAGCTTCCTGCGCATTCCGGCCGACGACGGCCACAGCGTGACCGAATGGATGCGCCTGCGCGCCGCCCTCAGCGACGCCAGCCTGCGCGCCGCCGCCGCCAAGCGCTACGCCGAACGCGCCACGCCGCAGTCGGCCAATGGCGACGCGCTGCGCGGGCAGTTGCAAGCCTCGGCCGAGAAGAGCTTGACCATCTTCGCCGGCAACGACAAGGCGGCCGGCTTCGTCGCCATTTCGCAGTTCCTGGAAAAGATCCCGGGCGCCGAGCAGGAAAAGGCCGCCGACGTGTTCATGAAGATCCTCAACGGCAGCCTGTGGGACCTGTGGCAGGCCGCGCGCGCCAGGGACGGCCTGGAGCCGGTCAGCGCCGACGAGAACCACGCCCGCTTCCTGCAACTGGCCACCAACGCCTTGTCGGACGCCTTCTTCTACGGCGCGCCGGTCTACCTGCAACTGGACGACTTCACCCAGGTCCAGGCCTCGGTGTTCCAGGTCACCCGTTCGCCGGGCAAGAAAGTGGTCTACCTGGGCTGTGTGTTCCTGGTGCTGGGTGTATTCTCGATGTTCTACATCCGCGAACGCCGCCTGTGGGTCTGGATCAAGGACGACGGCAACGGCGCGGAAGCGTTGATGGCCATGAGCACCCAGCGCAAAACGCTGGACTTCGAACGCGAGTTTGAAACTTTGAAAGAAAAGCTGCCGCAATCGGCGTAAGCTATAGCGGCCACGGAGACAAATGATGGAACTGACGCAATCGAAACTAACCTATAGCCAGGCGCCCGGCTACTTCAAGCGCCTGACCGCGTTCGACTGGCTGTTCGCGCTGGCGCTGCTGGCCGGCTCGCTGTACGGCCTGGCCACCTACGGCCACTACATGGACGTCTACGAGAAGGGCATCCTGCTGGCCGCCGCGCCGGCGTTTGCCGCGCTGGGCTGGCACTGGAAGCCGGCGCGCTGGCTGATGCCGCTGGTGGCCCTGCTGGCGCTGGGCGCGATCGCCATGTATGCCGGCGAGCTGGATAACGGCACCAAGAAATTCTGGCTGCGCATGATGCTGTCTAGCCAGTCCGCGATTTTGTGGATGAGCGTGATGTTCTGCCTGTCGACGCTGTTCTACGTGATCGGCCTGGCCGCGCGCTCGGATTCGGCCTCCAGCATCGGCTCCAAGCTGTGCTGGGCCGCCGTGGTGCTGGGCCTGACCGGCATGATGGTGCGCTGGTACGAGTCCTACCTGATCGGCGCCGACGTCGGCCACATCCCGGTATCGAATCTGTATGAAGTGTTTATCCTGTTCTCGCTGATCACCGCGATGTTCTACCTGTACTTCGAGCAGCGCTACGCCACCCGCCAGCTGGGCGCCTTCGTCACCATGGTGATCACCGCCGCGATCGGCTTCCTGTTCTGGTACACCACCTCGCGCGACGCCGCCGACATCCAGCCGCTGCTGCCGGCGCTGCAAAGCTGGTGGATGAAGATCCACGTACCGGCCAACTTTATCGGTTATGGCAACTTTGCCCTGGCTGCCATGGTGGCGGCGGCCTATCTGCTGAAAACATCGGGCCGCCTGGTCGACCGCCTGCCGTCGGAAGAAGTGCTGGACGACGTCATGTACAAGGCCATCTCGGCCGGCTTCGCCTTCTTCACCATCGCCACCATCCTCGGCGCGCTGTGGGCGGCGGAAGCGTGGGGCGGCTACTGGTCGTGGGATCCGAAGGAGACCTGGGCGCTGATCGTCTGGCTGAACTACGCGGCCTGGCTGCACATGCGCCTGATGACGGGCCTGCGCGGCCGTCCGGCGGCCTGGTGGGCGCTGGTGGGCCTGCTGGTGACTACTTTCGCCTTCCTGGGCGTGAACATGTTCCTGTCCGGTTTGCACTCCTACGGCAAGTTGTAAACGCAATGTGAACTCTTGCTGGCCAAGATTGGTGTAAGGTTCAGGCTATTGGGGCGACCAAGTCTCAACCTTGCACTTTCTTTGGAGTCAGCATGCTGATCAAGCGTAGCCCCAACGGCATCGAGTTGCCGTTTTCATCAGAAATCACCTCGCGCGAAGTCTACGAATCGCGCCGCAGCTTCATGAAGCAGATCGCCGCCGGCGCCATCGGCAGCGCCGCGCTGCTGGAGATGGCCAACCGCGAAGCCTTCGCGCAGGGTATCAATCCCAAGCTGGCCGCCAAGCTCAATCCCTCCTATTCGGCGCTCGACAAGCATACGCCGTACAAGGACGCCACCAGCTACAACAACTACTACGAATTCGGCACCGACAAGAGCGAGCCGGCGATGTATGCCAACACGCTGAAGCCCCGGCCGTGGACGGTGAGCATCGAAGGCGAAGTGAACAAGCCGATGACCCTGGACATCGACGCGCTGCTGAAGCTGGCGCCGCTGGAAGAGCGCGTCTACCGCCTGCGCTGCGTCGAGGGCTGGTCGATGGTCATTCCGTGGATCGGTTATTCGTTCTCCGAGATCATCAAGAAGGTCGAGCCGACCGGCAACGCCAAGTACGTGGAGTTCGTCACGCTGGCCGACAAGAAGCAGATGCCGGGCGTGGGCAGCCGCGTGCTGCAATGGCCGTATACCGAAGGCTTGCGCATCGACGAAGCCAATCATCCGCTGGCGCTGCTGACGCTGGGCATGTACGGCGAAACGCTGGCCAACCAGAACGGCGCGCCGGTGCGCATGGTGCTGCCGTGGAAGTACGGCTTCAAGTCGGCCAAGTCCATCGTCAAGATTCGCTTCGTCAAGGAGCAGCCGCGCACCTCGTGGAATCTGTCCGCTCCGAACGAGTACGGCTTCTATTCGAATGTGAATCCCGAGGTGGACCACCCGCGCTGGTCGCAGGCGTCCGAGCGCCGCATCGGCGAGGACGGCTTCCTGGCCCGCAAGCGCAAGACCTTGATGTTCAATGGCTACGCCGACGTCGCGCCGCTGTACGCCGGCATGGACCTGAAGAAGTTCTTCTAAGCGTATGGCGTTCAATCCTACCGCGCGGCAGGCCAGCCTGATCAAGGCCGCGATTTTTCTGCTGGCATTGGTGCCGCTGGCGCGCATGGTTTACCTGACCTTGACCGGGCAGTTGGTCGAGCCGCTGGAGTTCATCACGCGCGGCACCGGCGACTGGACCTTGTACTTCCTGTGCTTCACGCTGGCGGTGACGCCGCTGCGTCGAATCAGCAAGTGGAACTGGCTGATCAAGCTGCGCCGCATGCTGGGGCTGTACATGTTCTTCTACGGCTTTCTGCACTTCATGACCTTCCTGTGGTTCGATCATTTCTTCGACGTGCAGGAGATGTGGAAGGATGTGCTGAAGCGGCCGTTCATCACGGTGGGCTTCATCGCCTTCGTGCTGTTGATACCGCTGGCGGCGACCAGCACCAACGCCATGGTCAAGCGGCTGGGTGGCAAGCGCTGGCAGTGGCTGCATCGTCTGGTGTACGTGATCGCGCCGCTGGCCATCCTGCACTTCTGGTGGATGAAGGCGGGCAAGCACAACTTCACCCAACCGATCTTCTTCGGCGTGATCCTCGGATCGCTGCTGCTGATGCGCATCTACTGGGCGCGCAGCAAGGCGCTGGCGGCCGCGCGCTGATGCCCCCTTGAGCGTGCCCAACAGCGGCGCGCCTCGCCTCGCTAGACTGGCTGAATGGCCAGTGAAGACGACACCGCATCCAAACAACTGTTCGCGTATCCAGAAATGGTGCGCGATTTGTTGCTGGGTTTCGTCCCCGGCGACTGGGTGCGCCAGCTGGAGCTGACCAGCTTGGAGCGGGTCAACGGCAGCTACGTCAGCGACGGCGGCGTTCAGCGCCACAGCGACATGGTCTGGCGCGTGCGCCTGGCCGGCGAATGGATCTACATCTACCTGCTGCTCGAATTCCAATCCCGCTCGGATCCATGGATGGCTTTGCGCATGCAGGTCTGTGTTGGGTTGCTGTATCAGGATCTGATCAAACGTCATGAACTCCCTCAGCCGGGCAGACTGCCGCCGGTATTTCCTGTTGTCTTGTATAACGGCATGAAGCCATGGTCAGCTTGCCGCGACCTGGCCGAACTTGTTTTACCCACTCATTCCGATCTTGCCTATCTTCAGCCGAGTCAACGATATCTGCTGATCGATCAACACCGGCTGGACAAATGCCTTCTTGAATATGGCGCCAATTTCTTGGCAACGGTTTTTCGCGTGGAGAGTTTGGTTACAACGGAAGCTCTCGTCGAGGAATCCAAGCATTGGAATCTGCTGTCGGAGAGCGACGTTGGCTCTGACTTTAAGCAGAGTTTTAATCGCTGGATTGCGTGCCGTTTGTGGAAAATGACCCGCAGGCGTAAACTTGATCTGCAAGGGTTGATCGTGAAGGAACGCATCGTGAACGTCCCACACTTTGATACTATTTTTGACGCCCTACGTTATGAGACTCAGCTCGTGGGGCAAAGGACGCAATTGCAGCGGCTGCTGATGCGGCGTTTTGGCAGCGTGTCAAAGCGGCTGCAGAAACGCATTGAAAACGGCGAAATTGACGATCTGGATCGGTGGTTTGATCGGTTTTATGATGCCAAGAATATCAAGGAAATTTTCGCCGAAGACCAGCCTGCATAAAAAAAGCCGCCGGCGGTGAGGCGGGCGGCTTTTACTTGCTGGTTGAACGGCTTACTTGATCAGCGACTCCAGCGCGTACAGGTCGGCCGGGTTCTCGCGCTTGCGCACCACGTGGCACACGGCGCCGTCGACGATGATTTCCGCCGCGCGGCCGCGCGTGTTGTAGTTGGACGCCATCGTCATGCCGTAGGCGCCGGCGCTGTGCATCACCAGCAGGTCGCCGGCTTCCACCGCCAGCTCGCGGTCGCGCGCCAGCCAGTCGCCGGATTCGCAGATCGGCCCCACCACGTCATACGTCAACGCGCCAGGCTTGCCCTGCACCACAGGCTGCATGTCCATCCACGCCTGGTACAGCGCCGGACGCGCCATGTCGTTCATCGCCGCATCGACCACGCAGAAATTCTTCTCTTCTCCGTGCTTGATGAACTCCACCTTGGTCAGCAGCACGCCGGTGTCGCCGACGATCGAGCGGCCCGGCTCGAAGATCACCTTGATCGGCTTGCCGGCGTAGCGCGCCGCGCGCCAGGCGTCGATCTTGGCGAACAGCCGGCCCAGGTAGTCGCCCACCGGCACCGGCGCCGCTTCGCCCGCTTCGCCGTAGTTGATGCCGATGCCGCCGCCGATGTCCAGGTGGTGCAGCACGATGCCTTCCTCGCCCAGCTTGTCGATCAGCTCGATCAGGCGGTCCAGCGCCTCCAGCAGCGGCGCGTCGTCCAGCAGCTGCGAGCCGATGTGGCAGTCGATGCCGGCCACTTCCAGGTGCGGCAGCTTGGCGGCCGCGCGGTAGGTGTCCAGCGCGTCGTCGAAGGCCACGCCGAACTTGTTGGCCTTGAGGCCGGTGGCGATGTAGGGATGGGTCTTGGCGTCGACGTTCGGGTTGACGCGCAGCGACACGCGCGCGGTCTTGCCCATGGAGCCGGCCACGTCGTTCAGGCGGTGCAGCTCGGGGATCGATTCGACGTTGAAGCACAGGATGTCGTGCGACAGCGCCAGGCGCATTTCATCGACGCTCTTGCCGACGCCGGAGAAGATCACCTTGCGCGGATCGCCGCCCGCCGCCAGCACGCGCAGCAGCTCGCCGCCGGAGACGATGTCGAAACCGGCGCCCTGGCGCGCCAGCAGGTCGAGGATGGCCAGGTTGGAGTTGGCCTTCATGGCGTAGCAGACCAGCGCGTCGCGGCCGGCGCAGGCGTCGGCGTAGGAGGCGAAATTGGCCAGCAGCGCCGCCTTCGAGTAGACGTAGGTCGGGGTGCCGAACTGCTCGGCGATGGCGGCAAGCGACGCGCCCTCGGCGTGCAGCACGCCATTTACATAGGAAAATTGCGACATAAGGATTATTTTTGGGGTGCTGGAGTGGATAGAACCGGGGCAGCTTCAGTGCTCTTGGCAGGCTTGGCCGGTGGAGCCTTGGGCAGGTACAGCGGGCCGGGTTGGCCGCAGCCGCTCAACAAGACGGTCAGGCACAGGGCGGTTATGCCGCAAACTGGGCCGATAAACAAACGGAATGTGGACTTCACGATAAAATCATGGATTGACTATAGATACTGGAGTGTAGCATGGGCGAATCAGAATTCCTGGCGCAGGCCGAGGCCACCCTTACCGCCATCGCGGCCGCGCTGGACCGTCTGAACGACGAAGACATGCTCGACGTCGAGTGCAGCCGCAGCGGCAACGTGCTGGAAATCGAATTTATCGACAATGGTTCCAAGATCATCGTCAACAGCCAGGCCGCGATGCTGGAGCTGTGGGTGGCCTCCCGTTCGGGTGGCTACCACTACAAGCAGAAGGACGGCAAGTGGCTCAATACCCGCGACGGTTCCGAGCTGTTCGCGTCGCTGTCCGAGATGGTCAGCACCCAGGGCGGTAGCCCGGTTGTACTAGGATAAAAAAAGGGGCCGAGGCCCCTTTAACTTCAAAATAACTCGTTTTTCACGGCGTCCTTGGCTTTTTCCTCGGCCGGCGTGCCGTGCGAGCCGCCGTCGATGTTATGCACGCCGCTGCCCGGCGGATTCTCCGCATAGTAGTACTCGTCGCCCACCAGCATCACACCCTCGGGCACCGCCCGTTCCTCGATCGGGATATTCTTCAGCGCCTTCTGCATATAGCTGATCCAGATCGGCAGCGCCAGGCCGCCACCGGTTTCCTTGTTGCCCAGGTTCTTGGGCTGGTCGTAGCCGATCCAGGCGATGCCCACCAGATGCGGCTGGTAGCCGGCGAACCAGGCGTCGATCGAATCGTTGGTGGTGCCGGTCTTGCCCGACAGGTCGGGACGCTTGAGCACCAGCGCCTTGGTCGCCGTGCCGAAGCGCACCACGTCTTTCAACATGCTGTCCATCATGAAGGCGTTGCGCTCGTCGATGACGCGATTCTTCTCGTCGCCGGCCTTGTCCGGATTGGCCTGCGACAGGATCTTGCCGTCCGCGTCGGTCACCTTGGAAATCAGGTAAGGACTGACCTTGTAGCCGCCGTTGGCGAACACCGCGTAGGCGCCGGCCATCTGCAGCGGCGTGACGTTGCCCGCGCCCAGCGCCAGCGTCAGGTAGGGCGGGTTCTTGTCGGCGTCGAAGCCGAAGCGGGTGGTGTATTCCTGGCCGTACTTGGCGCCGATCTTGTGCAGGATGCGGATCGAGACCATGTTCTTGGACTTGGTCAGGCCGCGCCGCATGGTCATCGGGCCTTCATACTTGCCGTCGTAGTTCTTCGGCTCCCAGGCCTGGCCGCCGGTCTGGCCGGCGTCGAACGAGATCGGCGCATCGTTGATGATGGTGGCCGGCGACAGGCCGCGCTCCAGCGAGGCCGAGTAGATGAAGGGCTTGAACGACGAGCCCGGCTGACGCCAGGCCTGGGTCACGTGGTTGAACTTGCTGCGGTTGTAGTCGAAGCCGCCCACCATGGCCTTGATGGCGCCATCGTGGGTGTCGGCCGCGACAAACGCCGATTCGATTTCCGGCAGCTGCGTCACTTGCCAGTCCTTACCCTCCTGCATGACGCGGATCACCGCGCCGCGACGGATGCGCTTGTTCGGCGCGGCCTTGTCGGACAGCCACGAGCGGCCCATCTCCAGCCCGGCGCCGCTGATCTTGATTTCCTCGCCGGTGGCGGTGACGGCGGTGATCAGCTGCGGCGTGGCGGCCAGCACCATGGCGGCCACGATGTCGTCGCTGTCCGGGTGGTCGGCCAGCTCGGTCTCGACCGCGTCGTCGGCTTCTTCCTTGTTCTGCGGGATGTCGATGTAGGCTTCCGGGCCGCGATAGGCGTGGCGCTTCTCGTAGTCCATCACGCCCTTGCGCAGCGCCAGGTAGGCGGCGTCCTGGTCGGCCTTGGTGATGGTGGTGAAGACGTTCAGGCCGCGGGTGTAGGTGTCTTCCTTGAATTGCTCGTAGACCAGCTGGCGCGCCATCTCGGCCACGTACTCGGCGTGCACGCCGAACTCGCTGCTGTCGGTCTTGACCTTCAGTTCCTCGGCCTTGGCGGTTTCGAATTGCTTGTCGGTAATGTAGCCGAGGTCATGCATGCGCAGCAGGATGTACTGCTGGCGGGTGCGCGCGCGCTTCGGGTTGACCACCGGGTTGTAGGCCGACGGCGCTTTCGGCAGGCCGGCCAGCATGGCCGCCTCGGCCACGCTAATGTCTTTCAGATTCTTGCCGAAATAGATTTGTGCGGCCGACGAAAAACCGTAGGCGCGCTGGCCCAGGTAGATCTGGTTCATATACACCTCGAGGATCTGGTCCTTGCTGAGGTTTTTCTCGATCTTCCAGGCCAGCAGCACCTCGTAGGCCTTGCGCTTGAGCGTTTGTTCGCTCGACAGGAAGAAGTTGCGGGCCACCTGCTGGGTGATGGTGGAGGCGCCCTGCTTGGCGCCGCCGGTGGCGTTGTGCACGGCCGCGCGCAGGATGCCGGTGTAGTCGACGCCGCCGTGCTCGTAGAAGCGGTCGTCCTCGATCGCCAGCACGGCCTTCTTCATCACATCGGGGATGTCCTTGATGCGCACCAGGTTGCGGCGCTCTTCGCCGAACTCGCCGATCAGCACGTTATCGGCCGAGAAGATGCGCAGCGGCATTTTCGGCCGGTAGTCGGTCAGCGTGTCGAGCTCGGGCAGGTTGGGGTAGGCCATCGCCAGGCCGAACACCACCAGCAGCAGCCCGACCAGCCCCAGCCCGACCACGGACAGGCCGGCCAGCAGGAAGAAGCGGGATGCGGGTTTGCCTTTGGTGGAGGCGCCAGGCGGATTCGATGGTGGAGGTGCCGAATTGGAAGAAGAAGCCATGCAGTTCGATCTTTCTGTTATGTATGCGAAGCATTATAAGCGAGCGGCAAGTGCCACGGCGCGCACTGCCAACCGTCAGGGATTTTTGCTCGTAGGTAACAAAACAACTGAGTTGTTTTTGAGGCTACAGCAGGTCAAAAAAGTGTGGTGAAACCCTCACACCAAGGCAATTGTGCACAATAGAAATACCTTTACACTTATATAGGCAGGATTTAATGTACGGTCTTATATAAGCAGTCTAAACGCTGGTTTTCAAACGAGTTCCTAAATGCAAACTGTTCGAATGTTGATTCGGCGGCAAAGAAGCACGGGCGCCAGCCATGGCGCCGGGAGGCTCGTATGATCGATATCAAGGTGTTGCTGGGGCAGGGCAATCCGCCGCTGGTGGGCATCGACATCAGCACCTCCAGCGTGCGCCTGGTCGAGCTGGCCCAGGGCGGCAAGGGCGAATACCGGCTGGAACGCTACGCGGCCGAACCGTTGCCGCGCGGCGCCGTGGTCGACGGCAATATCGAAAACATGGACCAGGTGGTCGACGCCGTGCGCCGGCTGTGGAAGAAAAGCGGCACCCGCACCAAGCTGGTGGCGCTGGGCATGCCGCCCGCTTCCGTCATCACCAAGAAAATCATCCTGCCGGCCGGCATGTCGGAAGACCAGCTGGAAGTGCAGGTCGAATCCGAAGCCAGCCAGTACATTCCGTTCGCGCTTGACGAGGTCAGCCTGGACTTCGACGTCATCGGCCCGGCCGCCAACTCGCCGGAAGACATCGAAGTAATGCTGGCCGCCTCGCGCCGCGAGAAGGTCGAGGACCGCGTCGCCATCGCCGAAGCGTCCGGCCTCAAGGCCACCGTGATGGATATCGAATCCTACGCCGCCCGCGCCGCGCTGGATCGCGTGACCGCCCAGCTGCCCGAAGCGGGCGCCGGCCAGGTGGTGGCGCTGTTCCAGATCGGCGCCCAGGTCACCCATATTTCCGTGATGCTGGACGGCGTCACCGTCTACGAGCGCGAGCAGCCCTTCGGCGGCAACGCGCTGACCCAGGACATCGTGCGCTCCTACGGCATGAGCTTTGACGAGGCCGAGACCCGCAAGAAATCCGGCGACCTGCCCGACAATTACAGCGCCGAGCTGCTGTCGCCCTTCCTCGAAAGCGCGGCGCTGGAAGTGACGCGGGCGATCCAGTTCTTCTACACCTCCACCCCCTACACCCGGGTCGACCAGCTGTTCCTGGCCGGCGGCTGCGCGCTGCTGCCCGGCCTGCTGGAGCTGGTGGCCAGCCGCACCAAGATCTCCAGCGCCGTGATCTCGCCGTTCAAGGGCATGCAGCTGGCCGCCTCGGTGCGCGAATCGCAGCTGCGCAGCGACGCCCCGGCCTACCTGGTCGCCTGCGGCCTGGCCATGCGGAGGTTCGGCTGATGATTAAAATTAACCTGTTGCCGCACCGCGAGGAAAAGCGCAAACAGAAAAAGGCGGCCTTCTTCGCGCTGCTGGCGCTGGGCGCCATCGTCGGCGTCGGCGTGGTGCTGCTGGTGGGCGGCTACAACGCCCGCGAAATCTCCATCCAGAACGAACGCAACCACGTGATCAAGACCGCGATCTCCGGCCTCGACAAGAAGATCGCCGAGATCGCCACGCTGAAGCAGGAAATCGAAGCGCTGAAGGCGCGCCAGCAGGCGGTGGAAGACTTGCAGGGCGACCGCAACCAGCCGGTCTATCTGCTCGACGAGCTGGTCAAGCAGATCCCGTCCGGCGTCTACCTCAAGGGTTTCAAGCAGGAAGGCCAGAAAGTGGCGATCGGCGGTTATGCGCAGTCGCAGGAGCGGGTCTCCGAACTGCTGGGCAACCTGGCCGGCGTGTCGCCGTGGCTGGAGCGGCCGGAACTGATCGAAGTGAAGTCCACCGGCCTGGGCCAGGGCAAGACCGCCAAGAAGGTGGTGGAGTTCAACCTGTCGGTCAACATCAAGCGTCCGCGCGACAAGGATGCGGCCGCCACCGGCGCCAAGGGCAAGAACGCCGCACCCGGCGACGCCCCGGCCGCCGGCCCGTCGCCGGCCAAGAGCCAGGAGCGCGGATAACCATGGCCAAGCTGAATCTCAATCTGATGGGCGCGCAACTGGCCGACCAGTTCCGCAACCTCGGCGACCGCCACCCTGGCCAATGGCCGCTGGCGCCGCGCGTGCTGTGCAGCATCGGCGTGATGGCGGCGGTGGTGGTGGCCGGCTACTTCGGCTACTGGAGCTCGCAGTTCGACGAGCAGGAAGCCGGCGCCCAGGCCGAAATCAAGCTGCGCGACGAGTACAAGTTCAAGACCGCGCAGGCGGTCAACCTGGAGGCGCTGCGGGCGCAGAAGATGCAGGTCGACCAGTATGTCGACCGCCTGCAGAAACAGCTGCCGAGCAAGGCCGAGATGGACGCGCTGCTGAAGGACATCGGCCGCGCCGGCACCGGCAGCGGCTTGCAGTTCGAGTCCTTCAAGCCGGCGCAGGTGGTGGTCAAGGACTACTACGCCGAACTGCCGATCGACATCCGCGTCACCGGCAGCTACCACGACATCGGCGCGTTTGCCGGCAACATGGCCAACCTGTCGCGCATCGTCACGCTCAACAACATGAGCCTGAACACCGGCAAGGACGGCGTGCTGACGCTGGAGGCGGTGGTCAAGACCTTCCGCTACCTCGATCCCGAGGAGGTCAACGCCCAGCGCAAGGCCGCCGCCGACAAGAAAAAGGCGGCGAAAAAATCATGAGAACCTTGATACCCGCGCTGCTGCTGGCCCCCGTGCTGGCGCTGCTGGCCGGCTGCGGCGACAGCGACGTGCAGGAAGTGCGCGCCTGGATGAAACAGGTCGATTCCCAGGCCAAGGTGGCGGTGCCGCCGCTGGCCGAGCCCAAGACCTTCATCCCCTTCGCCTACGCCCAGGCCGAGGCGATCGATCCCTTCAATCCCAACAAGTTGCTGGCCGAGCTGGCCAAGGCCTCGGCCAAGGGCAACAACGGCATCAAGCCGGACACGGAGCGGCGCAAGGAGTTGCTGGAGAGCTTCCCGCTCGACACCGTCAAGATGGTCGGCACCGTGCAGCAGAAAGGCGTGCTGTACGGCCTGCTGCAGGTCGACCGCAACCTGCACCATGTGGTCGTCGGGCAGCACGTGGGCCAGAATTTCGGCCTGATCACGGCCATCAACGACAACAGCGTCAGCGTCAAGGAAATCGTACAGGATGCGGGCGGCGATTGGGTCGAACGCATGTCCAAGTTGGAACTGCAGGAAAGCAAGGAGAACACCAAATGACCGCTCACATCACGCCCCGGCGCGCCCTGGCCGTCGCCAGCTGGATGCCGGTGCTCGCTTTTGCCTTCGCCATGCAACTGGCCGGCGTCGTCCACGCCCAGGCCGCGCCGGACGCGCCGCCCTCCAACGCCATCGAAGCCATCACCGCCAACCAGCAGGGCTCCAACGTGATCGTCAAGATCGCGCTGAAGAACCCGCCCGGCAAGCTGCCGATCGGCTTCGCCATCACCAACCCGCCGCGCATCGCGCTGGACTTCGGCGCCACCTCCAACGCCACCGGCAAGACCGTGCAGGAGCTCAGCCTGGGCGACCTGCGCGGCGTCAACGTGGTGCAGGCCGGCGAACGCTCGCGCCTGGTGTTCAACCTGAAGCGCAGCCTGAACTACGCCACCGCGATCGACGGCAACGCCGTGATCCTGACCATCGACGGTTCCGGCGGCCTGGCCCAGGCGGTCGACGCCCGCGGCTTGCCGGTGGCGGTCGCCGCGCCGGCCGTGCCGCCCGGTCGTCAACTGCTGCGCGACATGGACTTCCGCCGCGGCGCCAACGGCGAAGGCCGGGTGGTGGTCGACCTGCCCAACAGCCAGGTGGCGGTCGACGTGCGCCAGACCCCGAACGGGGTGGTGGTCGATTTCCTCAAGACCGGCGTGCCGGAAAGCCTGCGCCGCCGGCTCGACGTCAGCGACTTCGGCACCCCGGTGGCGCTGGTCACCACCGTGCCGCAGGGCGACAACACGCGCATGACGATCGAGGCGCGCGGCCTGTGGGAACAGACCGTCTACCAGAGCGACACCCAGCTGGTGATCGACGTCAAGCCGATCAAGGAAGACCCGAACAAGCTGACCCAGGGCACCCAGGGCTATCGCGGCGAGAAGCTGTCCTTCAATTTCCAGAACGTCGAAGTGCGCGCGGCCCTGCAGGCGATCGCCGACATCTCCGGCCTGAACATCATCACCAGCGACAGCGTCAGCGGCAACCTGACCCTGCGCCTGAAGGAAGTGCCGTGGGACCAGGCGCTCGACGTGGTGCTGCAGGCCAAGGGCCTGGACATGCGCAAGAACGGCTCGGTGCTGTGGATCGCGCCCAAGGAAGAACTGCTGACCAAGGAAAAGCTGGAGCTGGAGCAGCGCGCCCAGATCGCCGACCTTGAACCGCTGAAGTCCGAGATCTTCCAGCTGAACTACCAGAAGGCCGACGCCTTCAAGACCGTGTTCGGGCTGGAAGGCGCCGGCGACGGCAAGAACCGCATCCTGTCCAAGCGCGGCAGCGCCATCATCGAGCCGCGCACCAACCAGCTGTTCGTCACCGACATCGCCTCCAAGCTGGAGGACATCCGCAAGCTGATCGCCAAGACCGACATCGCCTCCAAGCAGGTGCTGATCGAGGCCCGCATCGTCGAGGCCAGCGACACCTTCACCCGCAACCTCGGCGCCAAGCTGGGCTTTGCCGACCTGCGCACCCAGCGCGGCGGCGACTCCGGCTACCAGCTCGGCACCAGCAACACCCGGGTCGCCATCGGCGGCAATATCAACGGCGTGGGCGAGGTGACCGGCCAGATCAAGGCCTCCGACGCCAGCTACAGCAACAGCCAGTTCATCAACCTGCCGGCCGGCGCCATCAACGGCGCCCAGGCCGGCAACCTGGCGGTCAGCCTGTTCTCGTCGGCCGCCAACCGCTTCCTCAACCTGGAACTGTCCGCGCTGGAAGCGGACGGCACCGGCAAGATCATCTCCAGCCCGCGCGTGATCACGGCCGACAAGGCGATCGCGCTGATCGAGCAGGGCATCGAGCTGCCCTACCAGGTGGCCACCAGCAGCGGCGCCACCTCGATCATGTTCCGCAAGGCCAACCTGCGGCTGGAAGTGACGCCGCAGATCACGCCGGACGGCAACGTCGTCATCGACGTCGACGTCAACAAGGACAGCGTCGGCCAGGAAACCCGCGCCGGCTTCGCCATCGACACCAAGCACGTCAAGACCCAGGTCATGGTCGAGAACGGCGGCACCGTGGTGCTGGGCGGGATCTACCAGCAGACCGAACGCAACACCACCGACAAGGTGCCGCTGCTGGGCGATGTGCCGGTGCTCGGCTATCTGTTCCGCAGCAACACCCGCACCAACGACAAGACGGAATTGCTGGTCTTTATCACGCCGAAGATCGTCGCCGAGCGGCTGTCGACCCGCTAGGCCGCCGCAACGCAAGCTCACGCGTCACAAGCTTATTTATGAACACTAAGGGAATTCGCATCATGAAAAAAATCACCGGATGGCTGGCCCTGCTGGCATGCGCCAGTGTCTTGTCCGCCTGTGGCGGCGGCGGCGGTTCGGCCGGCGCCAACGGCAATGGCGTGACGCCGTCCAAGGCGGCTTCCGTGGTGCTGACCGCCAGCGCGAACACCATCGCCTCGTCCGGCCTGGACGGCACCGAGGTGACGCTGACGGCCATCGTCAAGGATGCCGGCGGCAATGCGCTGCCGAACGAGACGGTCAACTTCAGCGCCAGCTCCGGCACCATCAGCAACACCAACCGCATCACCAACAGCTCCGGCCAGGTGGTTGAAAAGCTCAGCGTCAAGGGCGACCCCAGCCCCCGCACCATCACCATCAGCGCCAGCGCCAACAACGGCGGCGCCAAGTCGACCGAGATCAAGGTCGACGTGGTCAGCGCCGTGCCGAGCCTGACGTTGACCACCTCCGCCGGTTCGCTGGCCTCGGTCGGCACCGCCGGCAGTGAAGTCGATGTGATTGTGCTGGTACGCGACTCCAACAACGCTGCGATGGCCGGCGTGACGGTGGGCCTCAAGGCCGACTCGGGCAGCCTGTCGCTGTCCAGCGTCGTTTCCGACGCCCAGGGCCGGGCGGTCGCCAAGCTCGGCACCGGAGACGATCCGACCTCGCGCGACATCAAGATCACCGCCAGCGCGCCGGGAGCGGTGTCGAAGACCACCGTGATTCCCGTGACCGGCAACAAGCTGACCATCAACGCCCAGCCGACCATCAATGTCGGCGCCAGCGCCGACGTCACCCTCAAGCTGGTCGATTCGGCCGGCAACGGCTTGAGCGGCAAAGCCGTGACCTTCGGCTCCAACTCCAACTCCCTGACCGTCAAGGGCGGCGGCGCCGCCGTCACCAATACGGCCGGCCAGCTGGTGCTGACCTATGCGGCGTCCGGCGGCTCGGCCGACCAGATCACCGTGCGCGCCGGCGGCGAAATGGCCACGGTCGGCATCGTCATCAATTCCTCGACCTTCGCGATCAAGGTGCTCGACCTCAACGGCAGGGTGGAGACCGTCGCCGACATCGGCGGCTGCCAGCAGGTCGCCGTGACCGGCGGCCCGATCCCGGCCTCGCCTTTGGTCGCCACCGTCACCATCAACACCTCGCGCGGCGATATGTACAGCAATGCCAGTTGCACCACCAAGCTCAACGGAGCGATGCTGTTGAGCAATGGCGCCGCCACCGCCTTCGTCAACGCCAGCGGCCCCGGCGTGGCCACGCTGACGGCGACCTCCGGCCTGCTCAACACCCAGACCGACCTGGAGTTTGTCGCGCCGTTGACCGATGTCGCCACCATTTCGGTGCAGGCCGATCCGGCCGTGATCGGCGTCAATCCCCTGGGCATCACGTCCCAGCAGACCACACTGCGCGCCGTGGTGCGTGACGGCACCGCGCTCAACAACGTGGTCAAGAACGCCACCGTGGCATTCACCATCGTCGCCGATCCGAGCGGCGGTTCGCTGACCCAGCCCAACGTGGTGCTGACCGGCGCCGATGGCGCCGCCACCGTCAGCTTTGTCGCCGGCAGCAATCCGTCGGCGCTCAATGGCGTGCAGGTGCGGGCCAAGCTGAGAGACGGTTCCCAGGCCAGCGCCATCGCCAGCCTGACGGTTGCGCAGAAATCGCTGTTCATCAGCGCCGGCACCGGCAATACCGTGATCATTCCGCCCGACACCACCACGCTGTACCAGCTGGACTATTCCATCCTGGTGACCGACGCGGCCGGCAACGCGGTGCCGGGGGTGAAGCTGACCGCATCGGTGCTGCCGGTGGCCTACTTCAAGGGCGCGATGTTCTTCCCTGAACCGCAGGGCCCATGGCAGCCGGCGAGCCGCCTCGGCTGCGCCAACGAAGACAGCAACACCAACGGCATCATGGACGCGGGCGAGGATCTCAACGGCGACGGCAAGCTCACCCCGGGCATCCCGGTCACCGTCACCACCAACGTCACCACCGACGCCAAGGGCCAGGCCCTGGTCTCGCTGACCTACACCAAGGACAACGCCAACTGGCTCGATTTGAACCTGACGGTGCGCGGCCAGGCAAATGGCACTGAGTCTTCCTATACGGCTCTGGTACACTTGCCGGGCGCCGGGATCGATTACGCGACGAAAACAGTGCAGCCACCGGGTGTTAAAAGCCCGTACGGCACCTCAACTTCGTGTAGCAACTCAAATTAACGTTCATGCCTAATGTGTTTCTAGTCGGCCTGATGGGGGCGGGAAAAACCACCATCGGCCGCATCCTGGCCCGCAAGCTGGGTTTGCGCTTCATCGATTCCGACCACGAGATCGAGGCCCGTACCGGCGCCTCGATCCCGTGGATTTTTGAAATTGAAGGCGAGCAGAGCTTCCGCCGGCGGGAGGCGGACGTGATCCGCGAGCTGACCGCCCAGCCCGACCTGGTGCTGGCCACCGGCGGCGGCGCCATCCTGAACCCGGACAACCGCGCCTACCTGAAGGCGCGCGGCACCGTCATTTATCTGCGCGCCACCGTCAACAGCATCCTGCAGCGCACCGCGCACGACAAGAACCGGCCGCTGCTGCAAACCGCCGATCCGCGCAAAAAACTCGAAGAATTGATGGCGACCCGTGATCCTTTGTACATGGAAATTGCCGATATCGTCATCGATACCGGCCGACCTAACGTACAATCGATGGTTCAATCCATCCTGACCCAGCTGGAAACCCGGGCTTGCGAAGCCTCGCCCAACTGCGTCACACAAGCCGAACCATCGATGAACGAAGAATCCACCATCCTGTTAAATGTCGAGCTGGGCGAGCGCAGCTACCCCATCTCGATCGGCCCGGCGCTGTTGCAAGACAGCATGCTGCTGGCGCGTCATGTCAACGGCGACAAGGTCGCCATCGTCACCAACACCACCGTCGCGCCGCTGTACCTGGAGCGCGTCGAGGCCGGCTTGCGCCAGGCCGGCAAGCAAGTCACGTCCATCGTGCTGCCGGACGGCGAGGAACACAAGAACTGGTCCAGCCTGATGCTGATCTTCGATGCGCTGCTGGCCGCCAAGGCCGACCGCAAGACCACGCTGATCGCCCTGGGCGGCGGCGTCATCGGCGACCTGACCGGCTACGCGGCCGCCAGCTATATGCGCGGCGTCGATTTCATCCAGGTGCCGACCACCTTGCTGTCGCAGGTCGATTCCTCGGTGGGCGGCAAGACCGGCATCAACCATCCGATGGGCAAGAACATGATCGGCGCGTTCTACCAGCCGCGCGCGGTGATCGCCGACACCTCGACCCTGGAAACCCTGCCGGCGCGCGAGCTGTCGGCCGGCCTGGCCGAAGTGATCAAGCACGGCGCCATCATCGACGCCGCCTTCTTCGACTGGATCGAGGCCAACATCGGCAAGCTGATGGCGCGCGACAAGGGCGCGCTGGCCTACGCCATCGCCCGCTCGTGCGAGATCAAGTCCGACGTGGTGCGCCAGGACGAACGCGAGGGCGGCCTGCGCGCCATCCTGAATTTCGGCCACACCTTCGGCCACGCGATCGAAAACGGCCTGGGCTACGGCGAGTGGCTGCACGGCGAAGCCGTCGGCTGCGGCATGGTGATGGCGGCCGACCTGTCGCACCGCATGGGCCTGGTCGACGCGGCCACCGTGGCGCGCATGCGCGCGCTGGTGGTGGCGGCCGGCCTGCCGGTCAAGGCGCCCGACCTGGGCACCGAGCGCTGGCTGGAGCTGATGGAGGTCGACAAGAAGAACGAGGGTGGCGCCATCAAGTTCATCCTGCTGAAACCGCTGGGCGCTCCGAGCATCACCAACGCGCCGCAGGAGCTGCTGCTGGCCACGCTGGCCGCCAGCATCTAAGCGGAGGTTCGCATGCTGCCCGACGAATTCCTCGCCCCTTACGCGGCCCATTCGGCGGGCGGAGCGGGGCGCCGCTTTGACGAAACGGCGCACGCCTCGCGCAGCCAGTTCCAGCGCGACCGCGACCGCATCATCCATTCCTCGGCCTTCCGCCGGCTGGAATACAAGACCCAGGTGTTCCTCAACCACGAGGGCGACCTGTTCCGCACCCGGCTGACGCACAGCCTGGAGGTGGCGCAGGTGGGCCGCTCGCTGGCGCGCAACCTGCGCCTGAACGAGGACCTGGTGGAAGCCATCTCGCTGGCGCACGACCTGGGCCACACGCCGTTCGGCCACGTCGGCCAGGACGTGCTCAACGAATGCATGCAGGACCACGGCGGCTTCGAGCACAACCTGCAAAGCCTGCGCGTGGTGGACGAGCTGGAAGAACACTACGGCGCCTACAACGGCCTGAACCTGATGTTCGAGACCCGCGAGGGCATCCTCAAGCACTGCTCGCTGAACAATGCGCGCTTGCTGGGACCGGTGGCGCAGCGCTTCATCGACCGCACCCAGCCGTCGCTGGAAGCGCAGCTGACCAACCTTGCCGACGAGATCGCCTACAACAGCCACGATATCGACGACGGCCTGCGTTCCGGCCTGATCACCATCGAGCAGCTGGAACAGGTGGAGTTTTTTGCGCGGCTGTGGCGCGATGTGCAGGTGACCTTCCCCGGCCTGTCGGGCCGGCGCGCGATCTATGAAACCCTGCGCCGCCTGATCACCGCGCTGGCTGACGATTTGATCGCAACTTCCAGCGCCTTGCTGGCCGACGCCGCGCCCAAGAGCCTGGACGAAGTGCGGGCCGCGCCGCCGCTGATCCGTTTTTCCGATCCGATGCGCAAGGACGCGACCGAGCTCAAGCGCTTCCTGCGCGAGAATCTGTATCGTCACTACAAGGTCAACCGCATGCGGGTGAAAGCCAGCCGCATCGTGCGCGAGCTGTACCACGCCTTCATGGCCGAGCCGGTGCTGCTGCCGCCGGACTACCAGGACAAATCGGGCGACGTCGGCAAGCAGGCGCGCAAGATCGCCGACTACATCGCCGGCATGACCGACCGCTACGCGATCCGCGAACACCGCCGCCTGTTCTCGCTCGACGAGCTTTGAGTGGGCTCAATCGTGCGGTCTTGAGCAGCAACGGTGTTCGGCGCATGATAGCTCGATGGACGAGCAAATCACCCAACTGGATCGGCGGCTGACCTCGGTAGAAAAGGAGGTCGCCGTCCTTGCTGCGGACGCGGCTTTGATGTTCCCGCGCCATGCCACCAAGGAAGACGTTGCCAGGGTTGAGGCCAGAGTCGCGGTCATCCAGTCAAATTACGCTACAAAGGAAGACCTCGTCAAACTTGAGGCCAGAATTTCTGTCATTCAGTCAAGCTACGTAACCAAGGAGGACTTAGCCAAACTTGAGGCTAAGGTTTCCGCCATTCAGGCCAATTTCGCGACCTACGTAACCAAGGAGAACTTAGCCAAACTTGAGGCCAAGGTTTCCGCTATTCAGGCCAATTCCGCGACCAAGGACGATATTAGCGATCTGAGGTTGTATTTGGCTAGGTTGGAAACGCGCATGACGGTATGGGCCATCGCTTCAGTCATTTCAATTTCCGGCGTGGTGGTTGGCGTCGTCAAGATCTGGCCCTAGAACATCCTTTGCTGCGCGGCCTTGCTGTCGCCTACCAATTCCAGCAGCAGTTTCTTGATCGGTGCCGGTAGCGGGGCGTCGGGGATCTTGGCGGCGTCGTACCAGACGTGGCCGGACTCGGCGGCCATCGACAGGCGGCGCGCCAAGGTCACGCGGTAGGGCGCGATGTGCAGCTTGTAGTGCGTGAACACATGCGTCACCGTCGACAGCCGTTCGTGCGATTCCATCTCGCCGAACTTGCCTACCGCCAGCATCAGCGCGGCATCATCGACTGCTTCCACCTCGTCGTCCCCGGCCAGCAGATGGCCATCCAGCTCCGGCAGCGACAACAAACCGCCCCAGATCCCGCTTGGCGGACGCTGTTCCAGCAGCACCTGGCCGCCGTCGATAATCGCCAGCATCACCGCGTGCTTTTCCGGGCTGGCCTTCTTAGGCTTGCGCACCGGCAGGTCCTTGGTGCGGTTGCTGGAAAACGCCACGCAGCGCGGCTGCATCGGACAGCGTTCGCACGAAGGGCTGCTGCGCGTGCACAGCGTCGCGCCCATGTCCATCAAACCCTGCGTGTACGACTCGATGCCTTGCTCCGGCAACAGCGCCTCGGCGCGGCGCCACATCGCCTCCTCGGTCTTGCGCTCGCCGGGATAGGTGTCGATGCCGAACACGCGCGCGAACACCCGCTTGACGTTGCCGTCCATGATGGCCGCCCGCGTGCCGCTGGAAAACGCCGAGATCGCCGCCGCCGTCGAACGGCCGATGCCGGGCAGCTCCGCCAGCAACAGCGGATCGGAAGGGAACACACCGTCATACTCCGCCACCACGCGCTGCGCGCACTTGTGCAGATTGCGCGCCCGCGTGTAGTAGCCCAGGCCGCTCCACTGAGCCATCACATCCTCGACCGGCGCGGCAGCCAGGTCGCGCAAGGTAGGGAAGCGCTCCAGGAAGCGCGCGTAATAGCCCAGCACCGCCGACACCTGCGTCTGCTGCAACATGATTTCCGACAGCCAGATCAGATACGCATCGCGCGTGTTCTGCCAAGGCAGCACATGGCGTCCATGTACTTTTTGCCAGCCGATCAGATCGGCCGAGAAACTGGGATCTGCAAAATTCTCACCTGCTACAACCTTCATTCTGTTCCTAGTCCTTAAGCGGCGGCGTCCAGCGCCACGAATTCCGCATTGATGGCGATGCTGATCTGCCCCGCCAATTCATTGAGCCGCGCCTTCTGCGCCTCCAGCTCCTGCTGGCTGCCTTCAAACGCGTCGATTTTCTGTTCCAGGCTGTCGGTCGCATCGTGGATGCGCTGGATCGACGCCAGCCGGTGTTTCAACTGATCCTTGTGCTGGCGGATCTGCGCCTCCAGCGGCGCCATGATCACCTTCAGCCAGGCCTCCGCATCGTTGTTGGCGGCGCGGAAGCAGCCGCGCACGCGCGAGGCGATGGTGTCGAAGAACTTCTCCATCAACACCACGCGGCTGGTGGTCAGCAAGGTCGCCGTGCCGAACTGCTTGTAGTAGATCGCCTCGATCGCCTCGATCTCCTCGCGGTAGTGCTCCAGTGAAAACGGCATCGGCAGCGCCAGGGTCAGCCCGTGCTCGTTGGAGAAGCGGCGATACATCACGCCCATCATCTCGCTGATTTCCACCGTCTTGTGCTCGGCCGCGTCGAGGCTGGCGCGGATGCGCTCGAAGTAGTTGCGCACCGCCTCGCGCACGCCGGTGAAGAAGCGGCTGCGCTGCATCTCTTCGCGCACCAGTTCGATATCGTCGCGCACGAGGTCCATGCCCATGCTGGTGTACAGCTCGGTGGACAGGCGCGTGAACACGGCGCGCGTGGCCTGCAGCTTGAACAGGCTGGCGTCGAATTCCTTTTTCTCCACGTCGATGCGGCGCATCATGTGCGCGATCACGCTCTGGTTCTTGCCGCGCAAGCCCTTCAGCTCATGCAGCTGTTCGACCACGCCGCGGCTGCGCGCATTCACCATCGCCAGCTGCGCCGTGCTCAGCGCATGCAATTCCTCGCTCAGCTGCTTGCGCACGATTTCCTTCTTGGCCGGAATCAGCTCGTTGAACAGCGCGCCTTCCAGCGTCTGCAAGCGGCTGCGCTCCAGCAGCGCCGGATCCTGGTTGATCTTGGCCACCAGCGCCTTCTGTGCCGACACCGGGAACACCTGGCGCGGCTCCAGCGCCAGCACGTGCGCCACGTTGGCTTGCTGGCGTTCGATCTCGACGTTGATCTCGGCCTCGCTGCGCAGCTCGTCCCACATGCTGTCGATCTTGTTGAGCACCACCAGGCGGCCGGCGCCGGCGCCGATGTGGTTGCGCCAGACTTCGATATCGCTCTTGGTCACGCCGGTGTCGGCGGCCAGGATGAACAGCACCGCGTGCGCGTTCGGGATCAGGTTCAGCGTCAGCTCCGGCTCGGTGCCGATCGCGTTCAGGCCCGGCGTGTCGAGGATCACCAGGCCCTGCTTCAACAGCGGGTGCGGGAAGTTGATGATCGCATGGCGCCACAGCGAAATCTCGACCAGGCCGGCATCGTCCAGCGTGACCGGCATGTCGGGATCGTCCTCGTCGTACAGGCCGTAGCGCTTGGCTTCCTCCACCGGCACGTGGCGCGTCATGCTGACCTGCTTGAACACCTCGTGCATGTCGGCGCCGGCGTCCAGGTTCAGCGGCAGCACGGTCCAGGCGGCGGGCTGGTCGCGGTAGTCGCTGGTGGACAGGTTGTCGGCCCGCGTCTCGATCGGCAGCAGGCGGATCGACGGCGCGAAGCTGGCGTCGTACATCAGCTCGGTCGGGCACATGGTGGTGCGGCCGGCGGCGGACGGCAGGATGCGCTGGCCGTAGTCGGCAAAGAAGATGGCGTTGATCAGCTCCGATTTGCCACGCGAGAATTCGGCGACGAAGGCCACCGACAATTTATCGTCGGCCAGCCGCGCCAGGGTGCGCACGATGCGCTGGTCGGTGGCGGCGTCGGTCAGGGACGCGCCGGCAACCCAGGATTGATAATCTTTTAACGCTGTGACGACGCCTTGTCGCCAGGCGCTGTATTGCTCGAAATCCCTGACCATCATGTCTGCCCTTATTTTTGGCAATTTACACAGTAGAACGTGGACCGTTGCCCCTGCTTGATCTGCCGTATCGGCGCCGCGCATACCTTGCAGGGAACGCCTGCACGATCATAGACGAAATAAGTCTGCTGGAAATACCCGGATTGTCCGTTAACGCTAATAAAATCGCGCAGCGTGCTGCCGCCCTGGACAATGGCCTCGGCCAGGATCTCGCGCACGGCCAGGGCCAGCTTCTCGTAGCGCGCCAGGCTGATGCGCTTGGCCGGCGTCTTCGGGTTGATGCCGGCGCGGAACAAGCTTTCCGAAGCATAAATATTGCCGACACCGACAACGATATCGCCCGCCAGCAGCACCTGCTTGACCGGCGCGCTGCGCTGCCGGGTTTGATCGTACAGCAATTTGCCGCTGAAGCCAGCTTCCAGCGGCTCCACGCCCAGTTCGCGCAGCAGCGCGTGGTGTTCCAGCAAGCCGTCGGCGGCATCGTGCCACAGCACGGCGCCGAAGCGGCGCGGATCCTTCATGCGCAGCACGCGCAGGCCGTCCGGGGTCTCGACCACGAGATCAAAATGATCATGTTTTTCCGGTTCGATATCGGACGGCATGATGCGCAGGTGGCCCGACATGCCGAGGTGGATAATCAACGTGCCATGGTCGAAATGCACCAGCAGGTATTTGCCGCGGCGGCCGGTGCGCAGCACCTGGTGGCCGGCCAGCAGCTGCGGCAGCTGCGCCGGAAACGGCCAGCGCAATCCCTCGCGGCGCAGCACCACCTGGCGCACGGTGCGGCCCTCGATATGCGGCGCAACCCCGCGCCGGGTGACTTCAACTTCTGGTAATTCTGGCATCTGGCTCGCAAACAGTCGAAATAATGAGGCGGCTGACTCTGGTCGTGGCGGAATATTTGGTTACACTAGTCAAAAGACGCAATCGGGGTGTTACGCGTAGAATCCGAATGCATCTGTACCTTTTGCCGACTTGCCAGGATCTTCCCTTGAAAAACGCTTTCGCCATTGTAACCCTGTCCGCCTTGCTGTCCGCGTGCGCCGTCGCGCCGCAAAAAGAGGCGGAGTCCGCCACTGCGGCGCCTGCCGACGCGGCTGCGGAGAGCCCTGCGCCGGTCGCCGCCGCACCGGCGCCGGCCGCGGAGGCGTTGCCCAATGTCGAGCTGACCAGCGACATGCTGTTCCGCATCACCAAGGCCGAGCTGGAATTCAAGCAAGGACAGTGGCAGGGCGCCTACATCACCATGCTGGCGCTGGCCCAGCAAACGCGCGATCCGCGCCTGGCGCGCCGCGCCGCTGAAATGGCGCTGACCGCCAAGCAGGGCCCGGAAGCGTTGTCGGCCATCCGCCTGTGGCGCAGCCTGGCGCCGGACTCGGACGAGGCCACCCAATACTTCCTCGGCTTCGCCGTCGTCAACGACGACCTGGGCGAAGCGGAGCAGATCTTTGTCGAGCGCCTGAAGGCCGCGCCGCTGCAGGCGCGCCCGCTGGCCATGTTCCAGATGCAGCAATTCCTGCTGCGCGCCAAGGACAAGAGCGCCGCCTTCGCGCTGGAAGACCGCGTGCTGGCGCCGTACAGCGACACGCTGGAAAGCCACCTGATCCTGGCGCAGGGCGCCTTCGCGCTGGGCGACAACGAGCGCTCCCGCGCCGAGGCGGAGCAGGCCCTGCGCATCAAGCCCGATTCCGAGCTGGCCATCCTGACCACGGCGCAAGTGTCCGGCGATATCGACACCGCGTTGAAGGTGCTGTCGACCTTCCTGGACAAGTATCCGAAATCGCGTGAGGTGCGCGCCGCCTATGCCCGCATCCTGGCCGACGCCAAGCAGACCGAACCCGCCCGCAAGGAATTCCTGACCCTGCTGAAAGACCAGCCGGACAACCTGGCCACGCTGTACGCGCTGGGCGTGATGGCGATGCAGTCCAACGACATCCCCAATGCGGAGAAGTACTTCACCGATTTCGTCAGGGTGCTGGCCGACCATCCGAGCGACGAGCGCGACCCGTCCAAGGTGCTGATGATACTGTCGCAGATCGCCGAGCAGCGCAACGACTTCGACGCCGCCTACAACTGGCTGGACAAGGTCGACGGCAGCGATGAAAAAATCTACCTGGCCGCGCGCATGAAGATGGCGCAGCTGACGGCCCGCAAGGGCAACGTCGACGAGGCCCGCAAGCAGCTGGCCGAGCTGAAGCCGTCCGAAGCCGTCGACCAGGCGCAGATCTTCCAGGCCGACGCGCAAATCCTGCGCGACATCGGCGACAACCGCGCCGCCTACACGGTGCTGGAAAACGCCGTCAAGCGCTATCCGGACAATCCCGACCTGCTGTACGACTTCGCGCTGATCGCCGAAAAGCTGGGCCAGGTGGAGCTGATGGAAAAGGCGCTGCGCCAGGTGATGATCGCCGCGCCCGACAACCAGCACGCCTACAACGCGCTGGGCTACTCGCTGGCCGAGCGCAACGAGCGCCTGCCGGAAGCCTATTCGCTGATCGACAAGGCCATGAAGATGGCGCCGGGCGATCCCTTCATCATGGACAGCATGGGCTGGGTGCAGTACCGCATGGGTAACCTGAACGAAGCGGAAGCCTTGCTGCGCCGCGCCTACGCCTTGCGCGGCGATCCGGAAATCGCCGTCCACCTGGGCGAGGTGTTGTTCGTCAAGGGCGACAAGACCGGCGCCCAGCAGATGTGGCAGGAAGCGCAAACCAAAGATCCGAAGAACGACGCGCTGAAAAGCACGCTCGCCCGTTTGAACCAGAGCCTGTAAGCGATACCCGATGACCTTATTCAACCTGCGCCGCCGCGCGCCCGCCGCCACGCTGGTAGCCGCGTTGGCCGCTTCCGTGCTGGCCGGCTGCGCCACCACCTCCGCGCCGCATTCGGCCGCCGTGGTCGCGCCCTACAGCGACAATATCGAACTGGGTGGCGGCATCGCCATCAACTACAGCAAGGACGGCAAGCGCGAATCGCTGACCGGCAAGTTCACCTGGCAGCAGACCAAGACAGCAACCGACGTCAGCCTGATCTCGCCGACCGGCCAGATCCTCGCCGTCATCAGCGTCGCGCCGGGATTAGCCACGTTGAAGCAAAGCGGCAAGGAGCCGCGCACCGCGCCCGACCTCGACAGCCTGACCGCGCAGGCGCTGGGCTGGACCTTGCCGGTCTCCGGTCTGCGCGAATGGCTGCAAGGCTACGCCACCGACGCCAGCGGCAAGCGCTTCATCGCCTCGCCGGCCAACGACACGGTGGTGACGCGCGACGGCTGGAAAGTCGACTACGCCACTTGGCAGGACGACAAAGCTGCCGTGCCACAACCGAAACGTATCGATCTCACGCGTCTGGGCGCGGGGCAGGTGGATGACCTGACGATACGCATCGCCATCCGTCCGACCGCAGAATAAGAAGCGCCATGACCAGTCTGAAGAATTGCCCGGCTCCGGCCAAGTTGAACCTGTTCCTGCACGTGAACGGCCGCCGCGCCGACGGCTACCATTTGCTGCAAACCGTGTTCCAGTTGATCGACCACGGCGACACGCTGCACTTCGAGCTGCGCGGCGACCATGAGATCCGCCGCGTGACCGACATGCCCGGTGTGCCGGAAGCGAGCGACCTGATCATCCGGGCCGCGCGGCTGCTGCAAGCCGAAGTGCTGCGCCGCACCGGCGCGCTGCCGGCCGGCGTGGACATCGCCATCGACAAGATTTTGCCGATGGGCGGCGGCCTGGGCGGAGGCTCGTCCGACGCGGCCACCACGCTGATGGCGTTGAACTATTTGTGGCGGGCCGGTCTAAGCAAGGAAGAGTTGATGGCGCTGGGCCTGCCGCTGGGCGCCGACATCCCGTTCTTCATCTTCGGCCAGACCGCCTTTGCCGAAGGGGTGGGGGAGGCGATGCGGCCGGTATCAGCGCCGGATTGTTGGTATGTCGTCATCGAACCGGGCGTCGCGGTACCGACTGCAGCAATTTTTTGCTCAGAATATTTGACAAGGGATACTCCGGTCGTCATAATAACGGACTTTTCCAGCCACCTCGAAAATCGAATCGGTTTAAAAGGGTTTGGAAAGAACGACTTGCAACAAGTAGCAACGAAGTTGTTCCCGCCGGTAGCAGAGGCGATAGAATGGCTCAGTGCTTACGGTGACGCCAGGATGACTGGCTCCGGTGCTTGTGTGTTCAGTGCGGTAGCAACCGAGGACGAAGCGGATGCGGTACTTGCAAAAGTACCGGCGAAGTGGAAGGCCTGGAAAGCAAAAGCGCTGGATCGCCACCCGATCATCGAAAAGTTGTGAGGCGGTAAAAAAATTTGGCTTAGCGTGAAAATGGCTGTAAAATACCGGCCATGTAACGACAAGCAGTCAGTTGCGTAGGGGAATCGCCAAGCTGGTTAAGGCACTGGATTTTGATTCCAGCATACCAAGGTTCGAATCCTTGTTCCCCTGCCATTCGTTTGTATCTGGACCCGTCGAGGCGCAGCTTGTCTCCGGCCAGGTAGAGCAAAGATGGCATCGCCATAGCGCGAACCATACCCAAAGTTCTAAGTACAGCGCCCTGCGGTTTCCGCTGGCGACTTTTCAAAAAATTTCATCGACTATCTCTGGGACTCCCAATGGCTTTCGAAAACCTGATGGTTTTTACCGGCAACGCTAATCCTGCATTGGCAGAAGGAGTCGCTAAAAATCTCGGCATCCCTCTCGGCAAGGCAAACGTTTCGAAATTCTCGGACGGCGAAGTGATGGTTGAGATTAACGAAAACGTCCGCGGTAAAGACGTCTTCGTTCTGCAATCGACTTGTGCTCCAACCAACGACAGCCTGATGGAGTTGATCCTGATGGTCGACGCCCTGAAACGCGCGTCCGCTGGCCGTATCACCGCAGCTATTCCTTACTTCGGCTATGCCCGTCAAGACCGTCGCCCACGTTCGGCGCGCGTTGCGATCTCGGCCAAAGTGGTCGCGAACATGCTGGAAGAAGCGGGCGTCGAGCGCGTCCTGATCATGGATCTGCACGCAGACCAGATCCAGGGCTTCTTCGATATTCCAGTTGACAATATTTACGCTTCGCCAATTCTGCTGGGCGACCTGCAGAAAAAGAACTACCAGGACCTGCTGGTGGTATCGCCGGACGTCGGCGGTGTGGTACGTGCGCGCGCCCTGGCAAAACGCCTGGGCTGCGACCTGGCCATCATCGACAAACGTCGTCCGAAGGCCAACGTTTCGGAAGTCATGAACATCATCGGTGAAGTCGAAGGCCGTAACTGCGTGATCATGGATGACATGGTCGACACCGCAGGTACCCTGGTCAAGGCTGCCGAAGTACTGAAAGAGCGCGGCGCGAAGAAAGTTGTCGCGTATTGCACGCACCCAGTGCTGTCCGGCCCGGCAATCGAGCGCATCACCAATTCGTCGCTGGACGAGCTGGTCGTGACCGACACGATTCCACTGTCCGACGCGGCCAAGGCTTGCGGCAAGATCCGTCAACTGACCTGCGCACCGCTGCTGGCCGAGACGTTCAAACGCATTATCAAGGGCGATTCCGTAATCTCCCTGTTTATCGACTAAGAGACCGATTAAAAAAGACCGCGGCGTCGTTGTGGCGCCTCGCCGTACTAGCGTACTGCCTCGGCCCCACGTCTAGCCGCGCTCATTTTTAATCAGTCTCTTGAGATAAACGATTTAGCCAGTTTTTCATGGCGCGACAAGCAAAAAATGCTTGTCGCGCCTTTGCTTTTCCCAGTTTCATGAGCGCAGTCAGCTCATTTTCGAAGCACCCTGGTCGCGGGGGCTTCATAACACGGGGCGCGAGCCCTGTTATTTTTGGAGTTACACATGAAAGTTGTTGCATTCAAACGCGAATTGCAAGGTTCCGGAGCGAGCCGCCGCCTGCGCAATTCGGGCCAAACCCCTGGCATCATCTACGGCGGTACCGAAGCGCCAGTGACCATCTCGCTGGATCACAACGCCCTGTACCACGCGCTGAAAAAAGAAGCCTTCCACTCGTCGATCCTGGATCTGGAAATCGACGGCAAGACCCAGCAAGTTCTGCTGCGTGACTTCCAAGTCCACGCGTTCAAACAACTGGTTCTGCACGCTGACTTCCAGCGCGTTGACGCAAACGCCAAAGTGCACATGAAAGTTGCTCTGCACTTCGCTAACGCTGACGTGTCCCCAGCAGTCAAACTGCACGGCGCAACCATCAGCCACGTAGCTAACGAAATCGAAGTTTCGTGCCTGCCAAAAGACCTGCCAGAGTTCATCACCGTTGACCTGTCGACCATCGACGTTGGTCACTCGCTGCACATCGCTGACCTGGTTCTGCCAGCCGGCGTCACCGCGATCACCCACGGTTCGAACCTGACCATCGCTACCGCTTCGGTACCTGCCGGTCACGTTGCTGCTGAAGCCGCTGCTACCGCTGAAGCTCCAGCTGCTGACGCTAAGCCAGCCGCTAAAGCCAAGAAGTAATCACTGACGCCGCCTTCGGGCGGTTGCAGGAGGAGAGCCCGCCGGCCTGTGCCAGGCGGGCTTTTTTTATGCTTGAGCGTTGACCCCGCAACCCGGATGCCGGGGTCAGACCCCGTACGGGGTCTGACCCCATGTGGCCGCAGTGCGGGTTTGCGCGATAATCACGTTTATTTGACTGAGCATCTCATGTCCATACGCCTCATCGTCGGCCTCGGCAATCCCGGCCCCGAATACGAACAAACCCGTCACAACGCCGGCTTCTGGCTGGTGGACAACCTCGCCAACGACATCGGCGCGCGCCTGCAGCGCGAGACCAAGTACAACGCGCTGATGGCCAAGGGCTCGGTCGCCGGCCAGGAAGTCTATCTGCTGGAACCGCAGACGTATATGAACCGCTCCGGCCAGTCGGTCGGCGGCCTGTGCCGCTTCTTCAAGATCCTGCCGGACGAAGTGCTGGTCGTGCACGACGAGCTGGACCTGATGCCCGGCGCCGCGCGCCTGAAAAAGGGCGGCTCCTCGGGCGGCCACAACGGCCTGAAGGACATCACCGCCGCGCTCGGCACGCAGGATTACTGGCGGCTGCGCCTGGGCATCGGCCATCCGCGCACGCTCAGCCTGCAGCAGCAGGTGGCGGACTTCGTGCTGCACCGCCCGCGCCGCGAAGACCAGGAGCTGATCGAGCAAGCCATCGACAAGTCGCTGCTGGTGATGCCGCTCATCGTCGAAGGCAAGTTCGACGCCGCCACGATGAAGTTGCATACAGCCTGATTCGGCGGTGGTATGCTGGTCCGGTTATCCCCAGACCAGGAAACCACCGATGAAGCTGCTCCCGCTTGCCGCATTATTGTTCGTCCACGCCGCCCAGGCACAAGACGCCTCCGCCGTCGCCAGCCAGATCAACGGCATGTATCCCAAGCTCGATGCGATCTACAAGGATCTGCACGCGCATCCCGAAATCGCCTTCCAGGAAGAACGCACGGCCGCCAAGCTGGCCGCCGAGATGCGCGCGATCGGCTTCGAGGTGACGGAAAAAGTCGGCAAGACCGGCGTGGTGGCCATCTACAAGAACGGTGCCGGCCCGACCGTGCTGGTGCGCACCGAGATGGACGGCCTGCCGATGGAGGAGAAATCCGGCTACGCCTATTCCAGCAAGGCCCACGCGCTGTTGGAAGGCAAGGACACGATGGTGGCCCACAGCTGCGGCCACGACGTCCACATGACCGCCTGGCTGGGCGCGGCGCGCGCGCTGGTGGCAATGAAGTCGCAGTGGAAGGGCACGCTGATGTTCATCGGCCAGCCTGCCGAGGAAACCGTCAGCGGCGCCAAGGCCATGCTGGACGACGGCCTGTTCAAGCGCTTCCCGAAACCGGACTACGCCTTCGCGCTGCACACCTGGCCGCTGGCCTACGGCACCATCGGCTATAACAGCGGTCCGGTGTCGTCGAACTCGGACGCGATTGAAATCACCTTCAAGGGCCGCGGCGGCCATGGCTCGGCGCCGGACAAGGCGCTCGATCCGATCACCATCGCCGCCCGCTTCGTGGTCGATGTGCAGACCGTGATCAGCCGCGAGAAAGATCCCAAGGAATTCGGCGTCGTCACCATCGGCGCAATCAACGGCGGCACGGTCGGCAACATCATCCCCGACAGCGTGCGCGTGCGCGGCACGATCCGTTCATACAGCCCGGAAGTACGGGCGAAACTGCTGGCCGGCGTGCGCCGCGTCGCCAACGCATCGGCCGCGATGGCCGACGCGCCGGCGCCCGATGTCGAGCTGATCACCGGTGGCGCCGCCATCGACAATAGCGACGCGCTGGTCAAGCGTACCGAGGGCGTGCTGAAGAAAGCCTTCGGCGACGCCAACGTCGCGCGCATGCCGGCGATGACGGCCAGCGAAGATTTCTCGGCCTACGTCAATGAAGGCGTGCCGGGCATGTTCTTCTTCACCGGCGTCTACGATCCGAAAGCGGTGGCCGAAGCGGCCAAGCCGGGCGGCAAGCCGATCGCCTTCAACCATTCGCCGTACTACGCGCCGGTGCCGGAACCGTCGATCAAGACCGCCGCCCAGGCGATGACCCTGGCCGTCATGAACGTGATGGGCGCAGCAAGCGCCAAACCATAAACGCCAGTACGGCCACGCCCAGCAGCAACACGCCCCACAGCACCACCAGGCGCTGCTGGGCTGCGGTGGCTGCTGTCAACGCAGCAGTGGCGTCCTGCGCGCCGCTGCCTTGCTGCTGCGTCGCCGGGCCGGCGCTGGCCTGTTCCAACTTCTGCAATTCCGCGTCGGAGAAGCCGGGCGCGACCTGGCTCAACTCGCGCACGGCCGGCGTGGCGCGCTCGCGGCCGACCGCCAGCGTGTAGGGACCGTTGCCGTTGGCGAGGAAAATCAGCGTGGCCGGCTGCCAGCTCAATCGCAAGGCGGGCCTTGCGGTTGCTGGCGCCGTGGTCCGCAGCACCCATTGCGTCGCGTGCACGGGCGGCACTTCGATGTCGCCGGAACTGCGCACCTGGTCGCCTTGCGCGATGCGGTAGAACGTCGCGCTGGTGAGCGGATCGAAGCGCCAGGCAGGCCCTTGTCCAGCTTGCCGTGCGGGCAGCTCGCGGTAGCTGCCCAGGGTGCCGGACAGTACGACATTGGGCTCGCTGAATTGCAGCCCGGCCTTGCTCGGCGCGACGGCGGGTGGCACGGCGTAGACCAGGTCCTGCGCCTGCCTTCCTGTCGCCGCTTGCAGCAGCAGTTGCTCGGTGGGCAGGGTGACATCGGCATGGACCAGCTGCTCGGCGGTGATCGCGGCGAACTGGATCGGCGTGCCGCTGCGCCAGTTCAGCCGGGCATAGCGGACGCTGCGCGCGTCGAACTCCAGCCGGTCGTTGGACAGCGTTTGCGCATCCTGGTTGACCAGCCAGTTCAGGTCGGCGGCGCCGATGGTATCCCAGTGTTTCATGTCGGCGCTGGTCTCCAGCCAGACTTGTGCGCTGTACTCGCGCTGGCCGGACGGCAGCGTGAAGCGCAGCGCGCTGACCGGCGTGGCGGCCGCATCCTTGCCCAGGTCGAGCACCAGCCCCGCCAGGTGCGGCGGCTGTGCGGCCTTGTCGCGCGCGTTGTCGGGGCGGACCTTGACGGACAGCAGGCGTCCGTCGGTGGCCGTGCTGACATCCAGGTCCAGCTGCCCGGCCGATGCGGCCGTGCTCATCAGCGGGAAGATGGCCGACGGCAGGTCGCGCCGGCTGGTGCGCGTCGCCGGCGCCGGCGTGCGCAGCGCGAACGGCTGCAAGGCGCCGCTGGCGTCGAATACCCGCACGTCGTCCAGCAGCGGCGAGCGCGCATGCAGGTAGACATCCTTGGGCAGGCGCACTTGCAGCACGCCCTGTTTGGCGCTGGCGGTCAGCGGCAGCAGGTGGGTGTAGTCCTGCGGCGCATCGCTGGCCGCCGCTGATGCAATGGCCGATGTAATGGCCGATGCGGCCGCAGCCGCAATCAGAAGGTTCTTCATTTCTTTTCCGTTTCGGTAGGGTAGGGCGCCAGATAACCGATGCCGACCATCAGCGCGCCCACGCCGACGAAGGAAACGATGCGCTCGACGCCGCCCACGTTGGACAGGTCGACCAGGAACAGCTTGGCGACCACCAGGGCCAGCAGCACCGCGCCGCCTATCCACACGGCGCGTAGCACGCGTTTGGCGGCATAGCGCATCATCACCAGCGCCGTGATGCTCCACACCAGCGACAGCATCGCCTGCACGAATTGCGAGGCGAACATGGCGTCGAATTCATACGGCACTTTCATGTAGTTGGAGACGGTGCGCAGCAGCGCCAGGTTGAGCCAGCCATAGCCGGCCAGCGCGGCCAGCAGCGGCAACGGCGCCACCCAGTTCGGCGGCCAGGAGGCGAGCAGCTTGTGGCGCAGCGTGCCGCCGGCGTCCATGTCGCGCAGCAGGCGGTAGCAACCGTAGGCCATCAGCATGGCGAAGCAGGTCGTCAGGTCCAGCGGGTTCAGCAAAGGCACGTAGGGCAGCGGCGCCATGGCGCCGTTCTGCGACAGGTTCCAGACCGCGACCAGCAGCAGCGCCCAGCCGCAAGCCAGCGGGATCAGGCGGCGCCGGTACCACGCGGCCAGCGGCGCGACCGGCCAGCCGCCGGCGCGGCTGCGCTGCATCAGCCAGCCGACGGCGGCCATCATCAGCCAGGCAGGGATGAAGCGCGCCCAGCTGGCGCTGGTCTCCCAGCCGGCGTCGGCCAGCAGCTGCGCCTCGGCGCTGTTGCCGCCGTGCAGCCAGCGCGAGATCCAGATCGCCGCGACCGGCCAGATCATCAGCCACAGGCCGCCGGTGCGTACCACGTGCAGCGCGCGCAGCTGGAAGTCGCCCAGCGGCCAGTCGCTGGCGGGCCAGACGCGCAGCAGCCATTCGCCGGCCAGCCACAGCGCCGCGTAGGCCAGCCAGGCGGACGCCGCCGGCAGGCGGTTGCTGTCGTACAGGATGATGAGCATGGCCGCGCTGGCGACCGTCAAGCCGATCCAGGTTGGTTCCGCCAGCGTGCGCAGGCGCGGCCATTGCAGGCGGCGCGCCAGCATGACGATGGCCAGGGTGTTCGCCGCCAGCAGCATGCCGTAGATGCTCGGTCCCAGCACGTCGTCGTTGGCCCAGGTGCCGGTCGTCAGGATCTGGTAGCGGATAGCCAGCCAGCCCGCCAAGTCGGGCAGGATCAGCAGGAACCACCACAGGCCGGCCCACAGCATCGTCAGGCGCGACAGCAGGTAGCTGGTGGTGCCCGGCTCGCGGCCGTCGTGTCGCATCAGCGCCCAGCTGCTGAACAGGGCGCCGGCGCAGATCATGGCCGCGCCCAGCACCGGTTTGTCGAACAGGTCGGGCGAGGCGGCGGTCCAGCTCCATTGCGTCAGCGCCAGCATGGCCAGCGTCGCGCCCGCTACTGCCTGGGCGATCAGGGCCAGCCCGCTGGCCAGCGGCCAAGCCATCCTGCGGGCGATGAAGTACAGCGCCACCGCCGCCACCAGCGCACTGACCACCAGCAGGTTGGCTTGGTTGGCGCCGTCGGTGCGCAGGAAGATTTCGGTCCATGCGCCGGCGACCAGCCAGATCGATGCGAATGCGAGGAACAGCGCCGCCAGTGCGGCAAACAATTTCGTGCCGCTGTCCTGCTGTGCGCGGAAGCGCGTCGCCATCAGGAAGGCGGTGAACGACAGCAGGATGAAGCCCAGCCACAGGTTCGATTCCAGCGCGCGCTCCGGCGACAGCCCGCTGACGGTGCCGAAGAACGACAGCCAGGCGCCGGCCTGCACCAGCAGGCCGAAGCCCCAGGCCATCGTCTGCTTCTGGCGCAGCCCGATCCAGACGATGCCCGCGCCTTCCAGCGCCCACGCGGCGGACGTCCAGCGACCGTCGAGCGCGAACGGTATCGCCAGCGTGCCGAACACGATGCCGAGCGCGAGGAAGGCGTCGGCCAGCAGGGCGACCTTGTCGCGCCGGCGCAGCACCGTGGCCAGACCGATGTAGAACAAGCCCAACGCCAGCGCCGAGTAGGCCACGCCGAACGGGTAGCCGTGCACCAGGCTGAATTGCAGGCCGAAGCCCAGCATCGGCGTGCCGAACACCAGCGTGCCGTCGACATAGTTCTGCAGCTTGACTGATTGCCGGCTTGCATACGCCAGCGGGATCGAGACGTAGAAGGCAAAGAACAGCAGCAGGAACAATTGCACCGACAGATAATTTTCCGGCGTGTAGCGCAGCACGCCCCAGGCGGTGCCGATGGCGAAGGTAAAGGCGAAGCCCAGCAGGTTCAGCGGACGCCACGAGCGCAGCATGGCCAGCGCGAACACGCCGGCGTTGAGCAGCGCGTAGTACGAGAACAGTCCGATGTGGCTGCCGCCGCCGGTGGACGCCAGGATGGGCGCGGCAAAGCCGCCGACGATGCCGAAGATGGCCAGCCACATGGCGTCTTGCAGCACCGCCAGCAGGCAGGTGAAGACGGTCAGCACGAACAGCAGCGCGAAGGCCAGCGAGCCGGGGATCAGCTGGTACAGGCGGAACGCGCCGAAGGTCACCAGCATCAGCACGGCCAGCGCCGCGCCTTGCACCGGCAGGCTGATGGCGGGACGACTGAGTCGTATGCGCCAGGCCCAGGCCAGCAGCGCGATGTCGGCCAGCACGATGCCGGCCAGGCGGAATTCGATCGGCACCGTCACGCGGGCGGCCGTGTACTTGAGCAGGAAGCTGACGCCGATGAACAGGATCAGCAAGCCAAGCTTGGCGACCAGGTTGCCGCCGAATAGCCAGGCCTTGGCGGCCACCAGCCATCGCGGCGGCGTTGGCTCGGGCCGTGGCGCCGTCGGTGGCGGTGGAGCGGGTTCGGCGGGAGCGGGGCGGGGCGACGGCGCTTCAGGCGCGGTTGCCTCCGCCGGTGCAGGCGCGGCCACTTGTGCTGGTACCGGTGTGGGCATCGCTGCCGGTGCTGGCGCTGCTACGGGCGCGGGTTGTGGCGGGCGTGGCGACAGGATGGTGGCTTGTATCGGCCCATAGACAGGCGTCGGCGCCGCCGGGCGCGCGGGCTGAGCAGCTTGCGGTGGTGCTTGCGGCGCGGCGGTGCGCTGCATTGTCGTTTGCATCTCGCGCAGCGCGTTCACTTCCCGCTGCAATTCGGCGGCGATCTTGCGCGCCTGCTTCGCTTCCGTGCGCGCGCGCCAGGCGACGCTCAGCGTGAACACGCCGAAGATAAACAAAAGGAATTCCATTGAACGGCTCCCTGTGGCAATGTTGCAAGCTATCACATTTGCAACATTGCCTCAATCGGAACGCTCAAAATCAGCGGGGGTCAAGTCTGACATTCGGACACGGCCCCTTCCGTAGCGGCCGTTACGGAGGAGGTCGTGTCCGAATGTCAGACTTGACCCCAATTTTATTTTGCGGCGATCCAGCGGTCGACGCGGGCTTCCAGGATCGGCAGCGGCAATGTGCCGTCGCCGATCACGACTTCATGGAATTTCTGATAGCTGAACTTGTCGCCTAGCGCCTGCTGCGCGCGCGCTCGCAGTTCCAGGATCTTCAGCGAGCCGACCTTGTAGCTCAGCGCCTGCGCCGGCCACACCATGTAGCGCTCGATCTGGTTCTTGGCGCGCGCTTCGCTCCAGCCCAGCGTGTCGGCCAGGTAAGTGATGGCTTGCTCGCGGCTCCAGCCCTTGGCGTGCATGCCGGTGTCCACCACCAGCCGCGCGGCGCGCAGCATTTCCGCGTTCAGGTGGCCGTAGTAGGCCACCGGATCTTCATACAAGCCCATCTCGCGACCCAGCGTTTCCGAGTACAGCGCCCAGCCTTCGGTGTAGGCCGCGCTGTTCGGATTCTCGGTGCTGAATTTGCGGAAGTCCGGCAGGTCCAGTTCCTTCAGTAGCGCCGCATGCAGGTGGTGGCCGGGCACGCCTTCGTGCAGGAACAGGCTGACCATGTCGACCCGGCTGTATTTCTTCGGATCGTTGACCACCGGCCAGAACACGCCAGGATGCGAACCGTCCGCCGCCGACGGCGTGTAGTGGTCGGACGCGGTGGCGCGCGTCAGCTCTGGCTCCAGGTGCAGCTCCAGCTTGGCTTTCGGGATCAGGCTGAAATAGGTCGGCAGCTTGGTTTGCACGGTCGCGTAGATCTCGCGGTAGGCGTCCAGCACCTGCTCGTCGGTGCTGAAGATCTTGAATTTTTCCTGCGCCGCCACCCACTGCGGCAATTGTTTTTCCGGACCGTCGTAGCCCAGCTTGGGACCGAGCGCCGCCAACTGCTGCTGGATGCGCGCCACTTCCTTCAGGCCCAGCGCGTGCACCACGTCCGGCGTCAGCGGCAGGTTGGTGCTGTCCTTGATGCGCGCGGCGTACCAGGCGGCGCCGTTCGGCAGCGCGCTCCAGCCGGTGCTGGCGCGGCTGGCCGGCAGGTATTCGTTTTCCAGGAAGCTGACCAGGCGGGTCAGCGCCGGCGCGATCTTGCTGTCCACCGTGTTCAGGTAGGCGGCCGTCAGTTTGCGCTGGTCGGCGTCGGAGAAGCCGGCCGGGAAGCGCGTCACCGGCGAGTAGTAGATGCTGGTTTCCGGCGTCGCGCTGCGCAGGTTCTGGAACTGCGGCAGCATCGCCACCGTGATCGCCTTCGGCTGCACGATGCCGGCGCGCATGCCCAGCTTCATGTTGGCGATGGCCTGGTCTATCCACGCCGGCAACTGGTTCAGGCGGCTCAGGTAAGCCTGGTATTGCTTGACCGTGCCCAGCGGCTGCGAGCCGTTGCCGTCGGCATAGTTGGCCAGCGTGCTGGGCACGTTGTCGAGCTGGTTCAGCGGCAGCAGGTGTTCCGGGAAGGACTCCAGCTGCATCGCGTTGTTCAGTTCGTAGGACAGCAGGTCGTAGGTCAGTTGCTCTTGCTGGCCGAGCTGGTCGCGGCGCACCGTCATCAGCTGCTTCTGCATCTGGCGGTACAGCGTGAATTGCTGCGCGCGCACCTTGGGCGAGATGGCCAGGCCGAGCTGGTCGTCATAACGGCCGTCGCCGTTGGCGGTGGCGAACAACAGCGGATCGAATTTGCAGCGCGCCGTGTGGAAGGCCGCCGCCAGCTTGGCCAGCTGCTTCTGGGCTTGCCCGGCCTGCTGCGTATGCGCCGGTTTGGCGGCCGCCATCACGGGCGGCGCGCCCATCAGCAAAGCGGCAATCAGGGCGGAAGTGGTCAGCGCGGCAAGCGGGCGTGCGGATGGCATAGGTGTCCTCGGAGTGGAGATGGATTTTCGCCCAGCAGTCTAGCATTTGTCGCTGCGGTTTACTCATCGCCGGAAAAATTGCGTATTCTATGGTTGCCGCGAACCGGCTACCCATAAAAATGCAAACAAAAGCGAGACCACACATGCAGACAAAAGATAACGCAGCAGCCATCGCCCCCGGCCCCGGCATGGATCACAGCGCCACACCCGCCCGACCGCTTACCCGCCAGGATTACAAGACCCTGTCGCTGGCCGCCCTGGGCGGCGCGCTGGAGTTCTACGATTTCGTTATTTTTGTTTTCTTCACCGCCGTGATCGGCAAGCTGTTCTTCCCGCCGTCGATGCCGGGCTGGCTGAGCATGCTGCAAACCTTCGGCATCTTCGCCGCCGGCTACGTGGTGCGTCCGCTGGGCGGCATCATCATGGCGCACTTCGGCGATCTGTTTGGCCGGAAAAAAATGTTCACCATGTCCATCCTGCTGATGGCGGTGCCGACGTTGCTGATGGGTATGCTGCCGACCTACGCCAGCATCGGCCTGGCGGCTCCCATGCTGCTGTTGCTGCTGCGCGTGATGCAGGGCGCGGCCGTGGGCGGCGAGGTGCCGGGCGCGTGGGTGTTTGTGTCCGAGCACGTGCCGGCGCGCCATATCGGCTACGCCTGCGGCACGCTGACGGCCGGCCTGACCGCCGGCATCTTGCTGGGCTCGGTGGTCGCCACCGGCATCAACACCGCCTTCACGCCGGAGCAGGTGGCCGACGGCGCCTGGCGTTTGCCGTTCCTGCTGGGCGGCTTCTTCGGCCTGGGCGCGATGTACCTGCGCCGCTGGCTGCATGAGACGCCGGTCTTCGCCGAGCTGCAGCAGCGCAAGGCGCTGGCCGCTGAAATGCCGCTCAAGACGGTGCTGCGCAATCATCGCGGCGCGGTGGTGGTGTCGATGCTGTTGACGTGGATGCTGTCGGCCGCCATCGTCGTGGTCATCCTGATGACGCCGACCTTGCTGCAAAAGATATACGGCTTCGATCCGCATACCTCGCTGGTGGCGAACACGCTGGCGACGCTGTGCCTGTCCATCGGTTGCCTGGTGGCGGGCGTGCTGGCAGACCGCATCGGCGCGCGCACCACCTTGTTCGGCGGCGCCTTGCTGCTGGCGATTAGCACCTATGTGTTCTACACCACGCTGCATGCGCGGCCGGATCTGCTGTTGCCCTTGTATGCGCTGGTCGGCTTCACGGTCGGCGTGGTGGGCGCTGTGCCTTGCGTGCTGGTCAAGGCGTTCCCGGCGCAGGTGCGTTTCTCGGGCCTGTCGTTCTCGTACAATGTGTCGTACGCCATCTTCGGCGGCCTGACGCCGGTGGTGGTGGCGCTGATGCTGAAGAATAATCCGCTGGCGCCGGCCTACTATGTCATCGCCGTGAGCGTGCTCGGCATGATTACCGCGCTGTTCGTCAAAGAGCGTTGAGTCAGATGGCGACGGGGCGGTCGAAAGGCCGCCTCCGGTCGCGCAGCAGCAGGAACGGTTTTTCCAGCGCGACGTGCAGCAGCCACGCGGCGGCCCAGGACATGGCGCCGTAGATCGCCAGGAACAGCAGGCTGCCCAGCACGGGCGCCTGCTGCATGCCACCAGGCAGGGCCTGGCACACTTTGGTGGCAGGTCCGATCAGCGGGTAGTGCACCAGATACAGCGCGTAGGACAACCTGGCGATGTAGCGCAACGGACGCGCGGCGCCGAACGAAGGCAACTGCGCATTGACGGCCAGGCCGCAGCGCACCAGCAGCGCAAACATAATGGACGACAGCGCGATGATCCAGCAGACCGTCGGCCAGTCACCCTGTGTCAGCCAATCCCTATACATCAGCAGCAACAGCGGCGGCATCGCCAGCGCCAGGAACAGCGCGCGCGGTGCGCGCCCCTTGCCGGATGCGCCATGCTGGATGGCTACCAGCACGCCCGCCAGGATGCCCAGCACGGCGTGATGAAACGGCGCGCGTATCGCCCAGAAGAAGGCCGGGTAGTCGCCCGGCGCGATGCTGCGGGCGCTGGTTTGCATCGACCAGCACAGCCCTCCCATCACCGCCGCCAGCAAGACGCAGGCGGAGCGTGTGCCCATCCGCGTCAGCAGGAACAGCAGCAATGGCGTGGCAAGGTAAAACTTCTCCTCCACCGCCAGCGACCACAGCGTGACCATGACATCCGAGCCCAGATAATCCTGCATGAACAGCAGGTGCGTGGCGAAGGACAGGCTGGAGTATCCAGCGCCCAGCGTCCATGGCGCGGCCAGCCAGCACAGCAGGATCACTCCCCAGTACAACGGCAAGGTGCGGAAGGCGCGGCGGCGGTAGAAGTCCATCACCGAGGCGCGCTCGAACGGCGCGGCATGCGGCCCGGTGTAGTGGCTGCCGATCAGGAAACCGCTGAGCACAAAGAACAGGTCGACGCCGATCCAGCCGTTGGCCGACAGCACCGCCAGCGGCCCGCCGGGCACCACGCCGAATGTGGTCTGCGATGCCACCGCCCAATGCCGCGCCAGCACCAGCAGGATCGCGACGGCGCGCAATGCATCGAGGACGGGGTAGCGGCCCGGCTTGCCGGCCAGTCCGATGTGCGGCATGGTCAGACTATCTTCAGCGCGCTCTGGACATCGCGCTTGCGCAGCTTCCAGATGATCGAGTCAACGATGTAGTGATGGAAATTGATGCCCTGGTAGGCGATCACGACCAGCGGCACCAGCGTGTAATTGGCGAAATAGGCGTTGGACGCGTCGATCGACTGGTACACCACACCGGTCAGCGCCAGGCAGGCCATCAGGTAGACTGGCCAGCGGCCCTCCTGGCTGAGCCAGGACAGCGCCCGCTGCTCGGGGTTGACGCCGCCCTTGAACTGGTTGGAGTTGAACAGCCACACGAAGGCGATGTACTGCGCGTTGTGCCAGACGTTGATGACCAGCCAGCCGCTCGTGATGTCGTGGATCGCGACGTACGACACCAGATAGATCAGGTAATGCGAGCACAGGTAGGCGAAATGCAGGCGGCCCAGCGTGCCGTCGCGCAGCGCGCGCACCTGCGCCGCCAGCCACCACGCCAGGCAGGCGCCCGCCGCCGCCAGCGCGGCCAGGGCCAGCCATTGCGGCACCGGCAGCTTCCACACTTCCATCCCAAGGAAGGTCGAGTCCGGGCGCGCGCTCATCATCAGGAAGGCGGCGGCCGGCACCAGGTAGAAGGTGACGCGGTTGAACACGGGATTGCCGGCCTGGACGCTGCGCGTCTTCATGCCATAGGCCTTGTTGATGCCTTCGCTTTGCCGCGTGTAGTGATACCACTGCCAGTGCATGTACAGCGTGGCGACCGCCGCCACGCCGCCCCAGCCGATCAGCAGGTAGACGCCGGCAAACACCGCCACCGGCAAAGGCAGCAACAGCGCCCAGTGCTGGCGGGCCGACTTCAGGTCGAACAGCAGGCGAGTGTAGGTGGAAATGACATGGTGATAACCCAGCAAGGCCAGGTCCAGCGAAATGATCAGCACGAAGTACTGGGGGAAGCCGAGCGCCAGCGCGCCCACGGCCAGCGCGAGCAGGGGAATGCCCAGCACGAACAGGCGATCGAATCGCCTGCTGCGCATATAAATCGGGGCCGTTGCGGCGATTGCTGGCATGGCGTGGACTCCTGCAGATAGCACTGTCTGTATGATAGTGCTATACGGCAATAAGTCCACTATTCCTTTTGCGCGGTGTTGCGCCGGTTTATTTTGCGCGGCGGCTGCGTTCGGCCGCCTGCGCCTTCGCCAGGCCGGCGTCGAAAGCGCTCGCGCCGCCATCCTGGACCGTTTCGCCGCTGACATCCTCGGCGATGCGGAAGCCTTCGCCCACGCTGCTGCGGTTGTCCGTCCCCGCATGGGCGCGGAAGGTCGGGCTGGCGCCGGCCGGGCCGTTGTTGTAGTTGCCGCCGCGATGGATGACCATGGACGAGCCGTGGAACAGAGCGCAGTCGGTGGTCCAGGGCGCGCCATTGTTGGGGGCGCCCTGGTAAGTCAGGTGCTGGCAATCTTCGACCAGTTCGCCCACATTGCCCAGCATGTCGTACAGGCCGTAGGCGTTCGCCTGGTACATGCCGACCACCGTGGTCAAGCCGGCCTGGTCGTCGCAGGCGATTTCCTTCCTGTCCTTGCCGGTGATGCGCGTAATGGCGGTCTTGCCGCTGCGGTCGTAAACATTGGCGTATTGGCACAGCGCGGCGGGATCGTCGCCGTGCGGATAGCGGCTGCTGGTGTCGGCGCGCGCCGCGTATTCCCATTCCGCTTCGCTGGGCAGGCGGAAGTGCCGGCCGGTTTGCTTCGACAGCCATTGCAGGTAGGCGTGGGCGTCGTCCCAGCTGACGCACATCACCGGGTGGTAGTCACCGGGCGCGTTGGAGGTGGCGTTCCAGCCGGCCTTGCCGCTTTCCATGCCCCATTCGTTGGCGGCCAGCTTCCAGCAATCGCCGTCGGCCTTGTAGCCGGTGGCCTCGATAAACTGGCGGAATTGCCCGACCGTGGTCTCGTAGCGTGACAAGCGGTAGCTCTTGATGTTGACGGTGTGCAGCGGTTCCGACGCCGGATAGTCATCGTTCTTCGGATTGTCGGTACTGCCCATGACGAACTCGCCGCCCTTGAGCGTGACCATCGAAGGCGTGAGCAGGGGATCGGTGGCCGCGAACAGCGGGCAGCTCAACATCAGCATCGACAACAGCGAAATGGTTTTTTTCATTGCGGGGTCCTATGGGATTAATGTTTGCGAGAATGCAAAGATCCCACAGGGCCTGCGCGGACGGCAGCGGCAGGCGACGAATCGACGGCCGCGCCGACGAATCGCCAGCCGCCTACATCGCCCGGAACAGGTGGACGTAGGCGCGGCTGACGCGCAACTCGCGCGCATGGCCCTTGATGCGCAGGAACAGGCGGCTGCTTTCATCGCGCCGGGTGCCGGCCAGGTAGTCCAGGTTGACCAGCGTGGAGCGGTGCACCTGCCAGAACTGCTCGGGATCGAGCTGCTCGGACAGCTCGACGATGGTGGTGCGGATCAGGTGCTCGCCGGCGGTGGTCTGCACCACGGTGTACTTGTCGTCGGCATGGAAGTACAGGATGTCGCTGACGGCGATCTGATGCACGTACTCGCCCTGGCCGGCGCGCACGAAGCGCAGTCGCGCCGGCGCCGCCGGTCCGCGCGTCAACTGGTGCAGCGCTTGCGACAGGCGCGCATCGGGTTGCGCGCTGCGGCCGGCCGCCTGCAAGGCCAGCGCCGCCTTGGCCCGTTCGATCATCTGCGCCAACCGATCGGTCTTCAGCGGCTTGAGCAGGTAGTCCAGCGCGCAATGGTCGAAGGCCTGCACCGCGTAGGTGTCGAAGGCGGTGACGAACACCACGCGGGTGTCGCCTTCGATGCCCTGCGCCACTTCCAGCCCGCTCAGGCCCGGCATCTGGATGTCGAGGAAGGCCAGGTCCGGCTCCAGCTGCTCGATGCATGCGGCCGCCTCCACGCCGTTGCGGGCGATGTGCACGATCTCCAGTTCCGGCCACAGCAGTTCCAGCTGTTCCTTCAGGTACAGTGCCAGATGCGGTTCATCGTCGGCGATGAGCGCGCGCGTCATGCCAGCGCCCGGTAGGGAATGGACAGCGTGGCTTGCGTGCCCACGGTCTGTGGCGCCAGCGTCAGCGTCGCCTTGCCGCCGTAGCGGGTGCGCAGCCGATCATGGATATTGGGCAGGGCCATTCCGCTGCCGCGCTTGCGCGGACGGCGCGGGCCGTCCAGGCCGAGGCCGTCGTCGTCGACGCAGATGTCGAGCTGGCCGTCGACGACGCGCGCGCGGATGCGGATGCGGCCGCCTTCGATCTTCGGCTCCAGTCCGTGTTCGATGGCGTTTTCCACCAGCGGTTGCAGCAGCAGGGTAGGCAAGGCTGCAGCAAGGGCTTCGTCGCTGGCGTCGATGTCGAAGCGCAGCCGGTCTTCCATGCGGATCTGCAGCAGCGTCAGGTAGCTGCGCACCATTGCCAGTTCGGCCTCCAGCGTGCTGTCGGTGTGGCGCAACTGGCCCAGGCTGGCGCGCAGGTAGTCGGTGAAGGTTTCCAGCATCAGCCGAGCGCGCGGCGTGTCGCGCTCGAGCAGGCTTTGCACATTGGCCAGCGTATTGAACAGGAAGTGCGGTTCGATCTGCGCCTGGAGCAGGCGCAGCTGGGCTTCCATCGCCTGGTGCAGCAGCCGGTCCTGCCTGACCCGCAGGCGCCACCAGAACCAGTTGGCCGCCGCCACCACCATGACGAAGGCGAGGAACTCTGTCTGGGCCACGCTGTGGCTCATGAAACTGCCCCAGGCATCCCAGTCCGTGAGCCAGGTGTACAAACTCAGGCTGAACGCGCAGCCCAGCACGACGCCCGATACGGCAATGGCGTTGATCAGCAGCGCGGCGCGCCAGTCGGCCGCCTCGGAAATCCGTTCGATGCTGGCGGCCGGCAACAGCTTTTCGACGGCGCGGGTGATCGCCAGCATGCTGTAGGCCACGCACAGGCAGATGAACAGGTTGAACAGAAACGACGCGCGCCACCAGCCGGGGTCGCCCACGCGCCCGGTCAGCAGGCCGTTAATCAGCATCATGACGGAGCCGATCGGCAGCGCCAGGGCGGCGCCGACCGCCAGTTGCGCCCACAGCGGCTCCTGGCGGTGTTTTTTTAACACCCAAAACGAGCGCCAGGCCAGTTGGAAAGAGGAACTGATATTCATGGCGGCAATTGTAGCCGGGAAGAATGGCCGGGCAGGGCGGAATGCGATGGATCGACAGGATTGCCGACGGAATGCAAGCCCGGGTAGGCTGTTTTTTTGAAGAGTCGCTGCGAGGGAGGTACAATTGACCCTTGAACGCTTTAAAAAGCACGAATATCCAGAAAACGCCCCTCGCTGGCCGTTTTTCACCAGCCGCTTGCCGGCGAAATTGATAATTAAAGGTTTTTCATGAGTCTCCAATGCGGCATCGTCGGCCTGCCTAACGTCGGCAAGTCCACCCTCTTCAACGCCCTGACCAAGGCCGGCATCCCGGCCGAGAACTATCCGTTCTGCACCATCGAGCCTAACGTCGGCGTGGTCGAAGTGCCGGATCCGCGCATGGGCGCGCTGGCCGACATCGTCAAGCCGGAACGCATGGTCAACGCCATCGTCGAGTTCGTCGACATCGCCGGCCTGGTGGCGGGCGCGTCGCAGGGCGAGGGCCTGGGCAACCAGTTCCTGTCGCACATCCGCGAAACCGACGCCATCGTCAACGTCGTGCGCTGCTTCGAAGATGACAACGTGATCCACGTGGCCGGCAAGGTCAGCCCGCTGGACGATATCGAAGTGATCCAGACCGAGCTGGCGCTGGCCGACCTGGGCACCGTGGAAAAAGCCATCCACCGCGAAAACAAGAAAGCCCGTTCCGGCGACAAGGACGCCGCCAAGCTGCTGGCCATCATGGAGCGCATCGTGCCGCACCTGAACGAAGCCAAGCCGGTGCGCGCCATGGGCCTGGACGCCGACGAAATGGCCCTGATCAAGCAGCTGTGCCTGATCACCGCCAAGCCGGCCATGTACGTGGCCAACGTCTCCGACACCGGCTTCAAGAACAACCCGCTGCTGGACCAGCTGACCGCCTACGCCGCCACCCAGAACGCGCCTATCGTCGCCATCTGCGCGTCGATCGAAGCGGAAATCGCCGACCTGGACGACGCCGACAAGACCGCCTTCCTGACCGACATGGGCATGGAAGAGCCGGGCCTGGACCGCCTGATCCGCGCCGCCTACAAGCTGCTGGGCCTGCAAACCTACTTCACCGCCGGTGTGAAGGAAGTGCGCGCCTGGACCATCCACGTGGGCGACACCGCGCCGCAAGCGGCCGGCGTGATCCACACCGACTTCGAACGCGGCTTCATCCGCGCGCAAACCATCGCCTATGACGACTACATCCAGTACAAGGGTGAGGGCGGCGCCAAGGAAGCGGGCAAGATGCGCGCCGAGGGCAAGGAATACGTGGTCAAGGATGGCGACGTGTTGAATTTCCTGTTCAACGTCTAATCGCTTTCAGTACTCCCCAAAACCCTGCCGCGGCAGGGTTTTTTTACGTTTCAGGCTTTGAAACTCTCGACCAGCTTGAACGCCGCCAGGGTCTTGGCGCGGGCCGCCGTCACGCGCTCAAACAAATCTGCGGCCAGCAAGTTGTAGACCTCGATCTTGGCGCACTGCGCCAGTTCGTGCGCCATCGCATGCTCTTCCGCCAGGGCGGCTTCATAGCTGCGGAATGCTTCCAGCCCTTCGGCACGATAAATTGACATACAACCTCTCTGAAATGCCTATGTGTGCTTCAGACTAGCACGATTGCCGCCCGAAATCCGCCGGCACGCCAGACATGCGGTAATCCCGTCGTTTGCGCCGATGTGTGTTAGGCTGTCGGACTATCACCGTTTTTCGTCCCCACCCCTACCTAGCTGACGACTGGAACAAGGAATGTTTCCATGCGTCTTAACGACCCCAACCAGAACCACCTGCTGGCCGCGCTATTAGACGCCGAGTTCGCACGCCTGTCGCCGCACCTGGAACCCGTCATGATGCGGCTGGGCGATGTGCTGTACGAATCCGGCGGCAAGCTCGATCACGTGTACTTCCCGACCTCGGCCATCGTCTCGCTGCACTATGTGCTGGAGAACGGCAGCTCGTCCGAGATCGCCGGCGTCGGCAACGAGGGCATCCTCGGTATTTCCCTGTTCATGGGCGGTAACACCACGCCCAGCCGCGCCATGGTCCAGACCTCCGGTCACGGCTACCGGCTCAAGGCGCACATCCTGATGGAAGAGTTCAACCGCGCCGGGCCGGTCATGCGCCTGCTGCTGCGCTACACCCAGGCGCTGATCACCCAGATGTCGCAGACGGCGATCTGCAACCGCCATCACACGGTGGAGCAGCAGCTGTGCCGCTGGCTGCTGCTGACCTTGGACCGCCTGCCGACCAGCGAGCTGACCATGACCCAGGAATTGATCGCCAGCATGCTGGGCGTGCGGCGCGAAGGGGTGACGGTGGCCGCCGGGCGCTTGCAGGCCAACGGCTACATCAGCAACCGCCGCGGCCATATTTCCGTGCTGAACCGGGCCGGCCTGGAAGACGACGTCTGCGAATGCTACGGCGTGGTCAAAAAAGAATTCGCGCGTCTGATGTCGGACGTACACCAACGCCAGGGACTGAAATGAAACCGATCAAACTGCCGGAAAGCCCGCTGCTCAAGGCCGATGCGCTGCAACTGGCGATCCACAACAGCGCCAATTTCTCCAGCATCGCCACCGACGCCCAGGGCGTCATCCAGATCTTCAACGTCGGCGCCGAGCGCATGCTGGGCTACAGCGCGGCCGAGGTGGTGAACCAGATCACGCCGGCCGGCATCTCCGACGCGGAGGAAATCATCGCGCGCGCGGCCGAGCTCAGCATCGAAGCCGGCGTGACCATCCTGCCGGGCTTTGAGGCGCTGGTGTTCAAGGCTTCGCGCGGCATCGAAGATATCTACGAGCTGACCTATATCCGCAAGGACGGCAGCCGCGTCCCCGCCATCGTCTCGGTCAGCGCGCTGCGCGACGCCGAGGAAAAAGTCATTGGCTATCTGCTGTTGGGGACCGACAACACGGCCCGCAAGCAGGTCGCGCTGGAGCGGGCCCTGCTGGACCAGCGCCTGCGCGAGCAGCAACTGGCGCTGCAGGAAACCAATGTGGAACTGGAGGCGGCGCGCGCGCTGGCCGAGACCGCCAACCGCGCCAAGTCGGAATTCCTGTCGGCCATGAGCCATGAGCTGCGCACGCCGCTCAACGCGGTGCTGGGCTTTGCGCAGCTGCTGGCGTCGGACAAGCCGCCACCGAGCGTCTCGCAGCAGCGTTCGCTGGACCAGATCCTCAAGGGCGGCTGGTACCTGCTGCAATTGATTAACGAAATCCTCGACCTGGCCATGATCGAATCGGGCAAGGTGACGATGTCGCAGGAGTCGATGGGCCTGTCCGAAGTGCTCAGGGATTGCCGGGCGCTGATCGGCCCGCAGGCGGAAAAGCGCGGCATTCGTTTGTTCTTCGCCCCGATGAGCGAGCCGTTCTTCGTGCATGCGGACCGTACCCGCGTCAAGCAAGTGATGATCAACCTGCTGTCCAACGCCATCAAGTACAACCGGCGCGACGGCAAGGTGACGGTGGAGTGCGCGGCCGGCAGCGAGGGCATGGTGCGCATCAGCGTGACCGATACCGGCGCCGGCCTGAGCGACGAGCAGATGGCGCAGTTGTTCCAGCCCTTCAACCGGCTGGGCCAGGAAGACGGCGCTGAAGAGGGCACCGGCATCGGCCTGGTGGTGACCAAGCAGCTGACCGAGCTGATGGGTGGGGTCATCGGCGTGTCCAGCGAGATCGGCGTCGGCACCACCTTCTGGATCGAGCTGGCGGCCAGCAGCGAGCCGGTGCTGGAGATCGTCGCCTTCGACAGCGCGGCGCCGTTCGAGGGCTCGGGCCACGCCGCGCTGAGAACGCTGCTGTACATCGAGGACAACCCCGCCAACCTGAGCCTGGTGGAGCAGCTGATCCAGCGCCGCAGCGATCTCAAGCTGCTGACCGCGATCGACGGCCACAGCGGCATCCAGCTGGCGCGCGCCTACCAGCCCGACGTGATCCTGATGGACATCAACCTGCCCGGCGTGAGCGGCTACGGTTGCCTGAAGATCTTGCAGGACGATGCCGCCACAGCGCACATCCCAGTGATGGCGCTGTCGGCCAACGCCATGCCGCGCGACATAGAAAAAGGGGTCGAGGCCGGCTTCTTCCGCTACCTGACCAAGCCGATCAACGTCGTCGAATTCATGGGCGCGCTGGACCTGGCGCTAGCATTTGCTGCCGAGTACGGCAGCCTCCACACCAGTTCCCACGGAAGCGCATCATGATAGATCCCTCTGAAATACTGGGCGCCCAGATCCTGATCGTCGACGACCAGGAAGCGAACGTCATGCTGCTGGAGCAGATGCTGGCCAACGCCGGCTACACCAATGTCAGCAGCACGATGGACCCGTTCACCGTGTGCGATCTGCACCTGAAGCACCACTATGACCTGATCCTGCTGGACCTGCAAATGCCCGGCATGGACGGCTTTGCCGTGCTGGAAGCGCTCAAGCTGATCGAGCCGGACGGCTACGTGCCGGTGCTGGTGGTGACGGCGCAGCCGAACCACAAGCTGCGCGCGCTGCAGGCCGGCGCCAAGGACTTCGTCGGCAAGCCGTTCGAGCTGATCGAGGTGGAAACGCGCATCCGCAATATGCTGGAAGTGCGCCTGCTGCACCGCAAGCTGCAGCGCTACAACCAGCAGCTGGAAGCCACAGTGCTGGAACGCACGGCGCAATTGCGCGCCAGCGAGGCGCGCTTCCAGCGCTTCGCCGAACTGTCGACCGACTGGTACTGGGAGCAGGATGTCGATGGCCAGCTCACCAACTGGTCCGGGCCGGTGGCCGACATGGTGGGCATCGGCGGCACCGACACCGGCGGCTGGGACGTGGCCGAGCACGCGCTGCTGCAATCGAATATCGCCGAGCGCAAGGCCTTCCTGGACTTCGTCTACAGCCGGACTATCGGCGGCGTGCTGCAATACCTGCAGGTCAGCGGCGAGCCCATGTTCGACGAGACCGGCCGCTTCATCGGCTATCGCGGCGTCGGTCGCGACGTGACGGCGATGGCCGGCATGTTCGCCAAAGCGGAGTAAACCCCGGCCAAGCTGGTAGTATGGCTGCCATGAAAAAAATAAGGACATGGGGACTGCTCGCCGGCCTGGCGCTGCTGCTGCATGGGCGCCTTGCGCCGGCGGCCGAAAGCGTGCCCTTGTACGTCTATTATTCCGATCCCACCTTCGCCGCCGGCTCGCCCGGCAGCCTGACCGACAAGCTGGCCGCCTGGCTGACGCAGCGTTCCAACGGCCGCTACCAGTTCGTCGCCACCCAGCTGCCGCGCCGCCGGCTCGAGCTGATGATGGAACAGCCCCATTGGCCGGGCGTGGTGGCCTGGGCCAATCCGCGCTGGTTCGCCGCCGCCGCGCGCCAGAGCTGGAGCCGCTACTACATGGTCGACGCCAACCTGGTGGCGTCGCTGCGCGGCGCGCCGCTGGAGTATGTGGACGACAGTTCGCTGCACGGCCAGCGCATCGGCACGGTGCAGGGCTACATCTATAAAAACCTGGAACCGCTGGTCAAGGACGGCAAACTGAGCCGCGACGATGCCGATAGCGAGCTGCGCAACCTGCTCAAGCTGCAGCAGCGCCGGGTGCCGGTGGCGTTTGTGCAAGCGAGTTCGCTGCCGCGCTTCCGCCGGCAGTTCGCCGACCTGGACAGCTGGCTCTACCTGTCGGCGCGGCCGCGCACGGTGTTCGAGCGGGCCTTTTTCACCGGCCCTAACCAGCCTGAACTGCTGGATTTCGTCAACCGCCAGGCCGACGCGCTGCTCGCCGACCAGCCGTGGCAGGACGCTTTCGGCACCTGCAAGCTGGTGCTGCCGCGCCAGTCCGGCGCCACCGATGCGCAACGCAAGCTGTGCCGCTAGTTGTCGTGTTCGTCGCGCGGGCGGCTTTGTTGGGTATAATCGCCGGATTGCCTGTTCGCCGGACCGCAACGTTTGCCTTCCGCGCCCGTCTCACCCTTCACTAGAAAAATACTCTTCATGGCATCTTCCAACGATAACGTCAGCATGGCGCTGTTCTGCGATTTTGAAAACGTGGCGCTCGGTGTGCGCGACGCCAACTACGACAAGTTCGACATCAAGCCGGTGCTGGAACGTCTGCTGCTCAAGGGCAGCATCGTGGTCAAGAAGGCGTATTGCGACTGGGACCGCTACAAGGGCTTCAAGGCGCCTATGCACGAGGCCAACTTCGAGCTGATCGAAATCCCGCACGTGCGCCAGTCCGGCAAGAACTCGGCCGACATCCGCATGGTCGTCGATGCGCTCGATTTGTGCTACACCAAGTCGCACGTCGACACCTTCGTCATCATTTCCGGCGATTCCGACTTTTCGCCGCTGGTGTCCAAGCTGCGCGAGAACGCCAAGAAGGTGATCGGCGTCGGCGTCAAGCAGTCGACCTCGGACCTACTGGTGGCCAATTGCGACGAATTCATCTTCTACGACGACCTGGTGCGCGAAAGCCGCCGCGCCAAGCGCGAAGCCAGCCCGGAGGCCAAGCCGGCCGTCAAGCGCTCGCCGGAAGAGGAGCGCATGCGCCGCGAAGAGATGGACAAGCGCCGCAACCAGGCGGTGGAAATCGCCGCCAACACCTTCGAGGCGCTGGTCTCCGAGCGCGGCGACAGCGGCAAGATCTGGGCCTCCGTGCTGAAAGAGGCGATCAAGCGCCGCAAGCCGGACTTCAGCGAGTCCTACTATGGCTTCCGCACCTTCGGCAACCTGATCGAGGAATGCAAGGCGCGCGGCCTGCTGGAATTCGGCCGTGACGAAAAGTCCGGCGCCTACGTGTATCGCGGCACCGGCGTGGCGACGCCGGGCGAGTCGTCGGTGGACGGCGCACCGGCCGAGGCGCAGGACGGCGGCAAGCAGGAATCGCGCCGCAGCCGTGGCCGCGGCCGCACCGCCGCCGAGCGCTTTGCCGAACGCCAGGCCGAGCGCCAGGCGCAGCAAGCCCGCGCGGCGGGTCAAACCGATGGCGACGAGGACGACGCCGAGCAGCCAGCGACTAGCTACGTCGAGCCGGAACAACTGGCCGGCCAACCGGAAGCGCCTGAGGCATCGGAAGCGCCAGCCGCCGCACCGTCCGGCGACTCCGAGCGCGGCCGTGGCCGTGGTCGTGGCAATCGTGGTGGACGCAAGCAGGGCGAGCGTCAGGGCCAGCAGGATGCCGTAGCCGCCGCCGAAGCGCCGGTCGTGGCGCAGGCTGTGGTCGAAGCGCCGGTCGCCGTCAGCGCGCCGGTGGTGGCCGACGAGGCGCCAGCCAAGAAAAAGGGCGGCCCGAAACCGCCAGCACGCAAGCTGAAAGAGGCTGCCAAGCCGAAGGCCGACGCCGCGGCGCCTGCCAAGGGCGGCAAGAACGCTAAAAACGTCCGTGGCGCCAAGGGCGCGGCAGCGGCCAACGGCGAACAACCGGCGGCGGCTCCGGCCCCAGTTCCAACGCCGGCGCCTGTGCCGGTCGCTTCGGCCGAGTCCGACGCCAAGCCAGCGGCCAAGCCTGCCAAGGCCAAGGCGGCCGCCAAGCCGGCCCGCAAGCCGGCCGCACCGCGCGCGCCGCGTCCTGCCAAGGCAGCGGCCAAGACCGAGGAGTAATCCCGGATGGGGAAGGGCGGGCCGCCAGCGGCCCGCCGCCGCAGCTATAATGGCAATGTTTTCATCTGCCTAACGACTGGTGCCGAGCATGCCCATCCTCTCCGAAATCACGCTGTATCCGATCAAATCCTGCGGCGGCATCTCCCTGCAGGAAGCCACGCTGACCGTCACCGGCCTGATGACCGCGCAGATCTACGACCGCGAATGGATGGTGGTCGACGCCGCCGGCGTCTGCCTGACACAGCGCGAGCACCCGCGCATGGCGCTGATCACCCCCAGCCTCAAGGGCAGCACGCTGGAACTGCGCGCGCCCGGTATGCTGCGCCTGGAAATCCCGCTCGACCTGCCCGATCCCTATCTGGCGCCCACCCTCACCACCCAAGTCTGGGACGACACCGTGCTGGCCTACGACTGCGACGACCTGACCGCCGAGTGGTTCAGCAAGGCGATCGGCGTGCCGTGCCGGCTGGCGCGCTTCCACGCCAAGGCCGAACGCGCCGTCAGCCAGAAGTGGACCAGCGGCGTGGCCGCCACCACCATGTTCTCGGACGGCTACCCGATGCTGGTGGCCGGCGCCGCCTCGCTGGACGACCTGAACGACAAGCTGCGCAAAGCCGGCCGCGACGCCATCCCGATGAACCGCTTCCGTCCCAACCTGGTCGTGGCCGGCATCGAGGCCTTCGAGGAGGACTACGTCGAAACCTTCCAGCTGGGCGACGCGGTGCTGAAGCCGGTCAAGCCCTGCTCGCGTTGCCCTATGCCATCAGTCGACCAGGCCACCGGCGAGTTCGGTCCCGATCCGCTGGACCTGATGCAAGGCTACCGCGCCAAGCCGGAGCTGGACGGCGCCTTGTGCTTCGGTATGAACAGCATCCTGATCGCCGGAGAGGGCCAGCACGTGCGGGTTGGGCAGGAAATCGTCGTTACCTTGGCGTTTTAACGCAGCTAGCCATTCCCAAGCGCTAAAACTTGGCGTAATGTGACATCTGGCATGAAACTAGCTGATGAGTAAGGGCATATATGACGCAAACCGCAACCGGCAAGTTCTCGCCGCAGACTGACCACGCCGCGCGCGCGGTGGATCTGGCGGCCGAAAACCAGGCCCTGCGTGCGCGCATGGCCTACCTGCTGGAGCAGGCCGAGCGCAACCACTCGATCATGACCCGCCATCAGGCCTTCGACCTGGACATCGTCAGCGCCGCCAATTTTCCCGAACTGATAGGCACCATCTTCCGCGTGCTGCCGGTGATCTCCGAGCTCGACAGCGTGACCTTGACGCTGATCGACGAAGACGCCGACATCCGCACCGTCATGGCCAAGCTGGACGTGGTGTTTGCCGACTTCCCCGAACTGATCTTCGTTGAAACGCTGGACGACCTGGGTTTCGACCTCGGCCAGCGCAACGCCTACACGCCGACGCCCAAGCCGCTGCTGGGTATGTACGACGCGCGGCGCCATGCGACGCCGTTCCCGCAGCCGCCTGCCGGGCTGCAAAGCGTGGCGCTGGTGCCGCTGCTGCGCAACAAGCGCATCATCGGCAGCCTCAACCTGGGCAGCTGCGACCCGACCCGCTTCACGCCCAGCCTGGGCACGGATTTCATCGAGCACATGGCGTCGATCATCGCCATCTGCCTGGAAAACGTCATCAGTAACGAGATGCTCAAGTACATCGGCCTGACCGATTCGCTGACCGGCGTCTACAACCGGCGCTATATCGACCGGCGTTTGCTGGAAGAGATCGCGCGCGCGCGGCGCCAGCAGTATCCGATCTCGTTCATGTACATCGACATCGACCACTTCAAGCGCGTCAACGACACCGTCGGCCACGGCGGCGGCGACGATGTGCTGCGCGAAGTGGCCAACCGCATCAAGAACGAGCTGCGCACCTCGGACGCGCTGGCGCGTTTCGGCGGCGAGGAATTCGTCGTGCTGCTGATCGACGCCAACCTGGACAGCGCCGCCTTCGTGGCCGAGCGCATCCGCGCCAGCGTGGCCGGCAGCATGATTGCCTTGTCGCAGGAATTGCAGTTGTCGGTGACGGTATCGATCGGCGTGGCCTGCCTGAATCCGGGCGAAGCCGAAGGCGATCCGGCGGCCGTCGCGCGCGCCTGGGTGGCGCATGCCGACACCTTGCTGTACGTCGCCAAGGAAACCGGCCGCAACCGCGTAGTCAGCCGCGACCCGGTGGCGCAACCCCACAGCGGTTAACAAGTTGCCAGCACCGCAGTCGTAGGGTCAGACCCCCGAGGGGTCTGACCCTGTCGTGACGTGCGGGGTAAAGGCTAGCGCAGCAGGCGCTGCTCGGCGCGGTTGACGGCTTCGGCTGTGCCGCGCAGTACCACCACATCGCCCGCCTCCAGCACGATCTCGGGCGTCACGTCCAGCCGGCCTTTGCCGCGGCGGATGCTGCTCACTTCGGCGCCCGTGCCGGCCACGTCGGTCTCGCTCAAGGCCTTGCCCACGCTGACCGCGCTGCCGCTCAGCGTGACTGAATGCAAACGCTCCAGGTCGGCCTCCTCGCCGGCGTCGCTGGATCCGTGGAAGTAGCCGCGCAGCGATGCATAGCGTTCCTCGCGCGCCGTCTGCACCCGGTGCACCACGCGCCGCAACGGTACGCCCAGCATCACCAGCGCGTGCGAGGCCAGCATCAGGCTGCCCTCCATCAATTCCGGCACCACTTCCGCCGCGCCGGCCGCTTTCAATCGGTCGAGGTCGGTGTCGTCGTGGGAACGCACGATCACCGGCAAGGTCGGCGCCAGCTCATGCACCAGGTGCAGCACCTTCAGCGCCGACGCCGTGCTGGCGTAGGTGATCACCACCGCGCTGGCGCGGTAGATGCCGGCGGCCACCAGGCTCTCGCGCCGCGCCGCGTCGCCATAGGAGACGTGGCGGCCGGCGGTCTGCGCTTCCTGCACCCGCTCCGGGTCCAGGTCCAGCGCGTGGTAGTCGATATTCTCTTCGCCCAGCAAGGTCGCCAGGCTCTGCCCGCTGCGGCCGAAGCCGCACACGATCACGTGCTTGTTGGTCGACATGGTGCGGCTGGCGATCTTGGTCAGCGCCAGCGACTGCATCATCCACTCGTTGCTCGACACCTTCATCACGATCTGGTCCGACTTGGAGATGATGAACGGCGCCACCAGCATCGACAGCACCATCGACGCCAGCACCACCTGGATGATGAACGGATCCATCAGGTTGCTGCCGCCCGCCAGGTTCAGCAGCACGAAGCCGAACTCGCCCGCCTGCGCCAGCGCCAGGCCGGTGCGCATCGACACCCCGTCGGAGGCGCCGAACAGCTTGGCCAGGCCGGCGATCAGCGCGAACTTCAGCAGCACCGGTCCGGCCAGCAGCACCAGCACCAGCCACCAGTGCGCCATCACCATCTGCACATTGAGCAGCATGCCGATGGTGATGAAGAACAGTCCCAGCAGCACGTCGCGGAAGGGCTTGATGTCCTCTTCCACCTGGTGCTTGTACTCGGTCTCGGAAATCAGCATGCCGGCCACGAAGGCGCCCAGCGCGAGCGACAGGCCGGCGCGCTCGGTGATCCAGGCCGCGCCCAGCGTGATCAGCAGCAGGTTCAGCATGAACAGTTCCTGCGAGCGCCGCTTGACCACCACGGTGAACCAGCCGCGCACCAGCTTCTGGCCGAAGAACAGCAGCAGCGCCAGCACGATCACGGCCTTGACGCCGGCCCAGGCCAGCGTCTCGACCAGCGCGTCCGGCCGCTGGCCCAGCGATGGAATCAGGATCAGCAACGGCACCACGGCCAGATCCTGGAACAGCAGGATGCCGATGATCTTGCGGCCGTGCTCGCTCTCCAGCTCCAGCCGCTCCGTCAGCATTTTTGACACGATGGCGGTCGACGACATGGCCAGCGCGCCGCCCAGCGCGAACGAGGCTTGCCAGCCGATATGGATGCCCGAGGGCAGTTGCGTGGCGATGCCCCAGCCGAACAGCATGGTGGCGACGATGGTCAGCACCACCTGCGCCATGCCCAGCCCGAACACGATGCCGCGCATGGCCATCAGTTTGGGCAGGGAGAATTCCAGCCCGATCGAGAACATCAGGAACACCACGCCGAATTCGGCCAGCGAGTGGAAGGCTTCGCTCGACTCGGCCAGCCCCAGCGCGTGCGGGCCGATCAGGATGCCGACCGCCAGGTAGCCCAGCATCGGCGGCAGGTGCATCATGCGGAAAGCGACGACGCCCAGCACCGCGCTCCCCAATAACAACAATGTTAATTCCAAAGGTGAAAACGTCATATCAACATAGCCAGTAAATATAATTTCGTTGTTTGTGGGCCGGCGGGGGCGTTATGTTGTGACTGGCAAGTTTTTTGCTTTCTCAATTCGGCTATACTTGGGCATGAGTGTAACCCATGAAAAAACAATGCTGAAAGCTTTTGACGCAAATATGGCCGCGCATGCGTTGCGGCTGGCCCGCGACACCCTGCAGAACGAAGCAGAGGCGATCGCCGCCCTGAACGCCCGCCTGGACGCCGACGACAGCGTGGTGCAGGCCATCGAATTGCTGCTGAACTGCAAGGGCCGCGTCGTCGTGTCCGGCATCGGCAAGTCCGGCCACATCGGCCGCAAGATCGCCGCCACCCTGGCCTCGACCGGCACCCCGGCGCTGTTCGTGCACCCGGCCGAAGCCGCCCACGGCGACCTCGGCATGGTCACCGCCGACGATGCCTTTATTGCAATCTCGTATTCCGGCGAAAGCGCCGAGCTGATGACCATCCTGCCGGTGGTCAAGCGCATGGGCAGCAAGGTCATCGCCATGACCGGCAAGCCCGGCTCCAGCCTGGCCGAGATCGCCGACGTGCACCTGAACGTGGCCGTGGCCAAGGAAGCCTGCCCGATGAACCTGGCGCCGACCACCTCGACCACCGTCACGCTGGCGCTGGGCGACGCCATCGCCGTCGCGCTGCTGGACTTGCGCGGCTTCAAGGAAGAAGATTTCGCCCGCTCCCATCCGGGCGGCGCGCTGGGCCGCCGCCTGCTGACCCACGTGCGCGACGTCATGCGCAGCGGCGACGCGGTGCCGAAAGTCACCGCCGACGTCAAGCTGACCGACGCGCTGCTGGAAATCACGCAAAAGGGCATGGGCATGACCGCCGTGGTCGACGCCGACGACAAGCCGATCGGCGTGTTCACCGACGGCGACCTGCGCCGCATGATCGAGAAAGTCCAGGACTTCACCAAGGTCGTGATCCGCGATGTGATGCACGCCAACCCGCGCAGCATTTCGCCGGAAAAACTGGCGGTCGACGCCGTGGCCGTGATGGAACAGTTCCGCATCAACCAGATGCTGGTGACCGACGCCGGCGGCAAGCTGGTCGGCGCGCTGCACATCCACGACCTGACCCGCGCCAAGGTGATCTGATGACTGAGGTTGCAACCCCATTGACTTACGTGGAACGCGCCGCGCGCGTCAAGCTGATGATCTTCGACGTCGACGGCGTACTGACCGACGGCAGCCTGCACTACGGCGCCGAGGGCGAAGCACTGAAGACCTTCAACGTGCACGACGGCCTGGGCATCAAGCTGCTGCAGGAATCCGGCGTGCAGACCGCCATCATCAGCGCGCGCACTTCGCCGCAGGTGATCAAACGCGCTGCCGACCTCGGCATCGTCCATCTGCACCAGGGCGGCCACGACAAGCTGACGCCGTTCAAGGCGCTGCTGGAAAAGACCGGTCTCACCGCCGACCAGGTCGGCTTCATCGGCGACGACGTGGTCGACCTGCCGATCTTGACGCGCGTCGGTTTCGCCGTCGCCGTGCCGAACGGCCGCGCCGAAGTGCTGGAGCGCGCCCACCACACCACGGTGGCCGCCGGCGGCCGCGGCGCGGTGCGCGAAGTATGCGAGCTGCTGTTGCACGCGCAGGGCACGTACGAGCGCGTGATGGCGCAATTCCTGGTTTGACGAGGATCGAGCATGCGTAAAAAAACAGCCCATCGCTGGCAGCTGACCGTCATCATGGTGGTCGGCGTGTTTGTCGCCGTCGGCAGCTTCTGGCTGGTGCAGGTGGTCAACCAGGCCGGCCAGGATGCGCAGGTGGACCAGCATCGCAACGAGCCGGACTACATCATCGACCGCTTCAGCATGGTGCGCATGAACAAGACCGGCCAGCCGGCCTACATTATCTCCGGCGAAAAGCTGACCCACCGGCCGGTCGACGATGCCTCCGATATCGACAAGCCGATTGTGCACAGCCTGTCCGGCGACCAGCCGCCGATGAATATCAATGCCGACACCGCCCATGTCGATCAGGGCAATACGCGCGTCAAGCTCAGTGGTAATGTGGACGTGGTGCGCCCGGCCGGGCCGCAGACGCAGGCGATGCGCATGACCACGCCGGCGCTGACCGTGTACCCGGACGAAGAACGGATGGAAACCGCCAGCCCGGTGGCGCTGGAAATGGGCAACGCCACCGCCAACGGCATCGGCATGAAGGCCAATAACGCCACCCGCGAAGTGCAGCTGGGCGGACGCGGACAGCTGGTGATGCCGCCGCGCGCCGGCCACTGAGGAAACAATGATGATGAATGGAATGATGATGAAGAAACTGATACTCTCGGCGGCGATGCTGTTGATGGCGGCCGGTGTGGTCCACGCGGAAAAAGCGGATGCGAACAAGCCGACCAAGATCGATTACGACGATTTGCAAATCGACGACGTCAAGCAGATCAAGACGCTGATCGGCAATGTCGTGCTGACGCGCGGCACCCTGCTGATGAAGTCGCCGAAGGCGGTGGTGACCACCGATCCCGAAGGCTATAACTTCGTCGTGCTGACCAGCACGCCAGGTACGCTGTCGACCTTCCGCCAGAAGCGCGACGGCGCCGGCGACCAGTGGATCGAGGGCGAAGCCGAGCGCATCGAATACAGCGACAAGACCGACCTGGTCAAGCTGTTCTCGAAAGCCAAGGTGCGCCAGCTGGAAGGCCCGCGGATGACCAGCGAAGTCAACAGCGAGTTCATTTCCTACGACAGCCGCACCGAGCATTTCGATGTCAAGAACAACGTCTCGGGCGTGAGCAAGCCGGGCGCCGGCCGCGGCACCATGGTGATCCAGCCGACCATCCGTCCGGCCGCGCCGGCCGCCGCATCGACGCCGCCGGCCACGGAGAAGTAAGCATGGAATCATCCTGCGGTAGCACCCTGATCGTACGCGGCCTGCAAAAGACCTACGGCAAGCGCCAGGTCGTGCACGACGTGTCCCTGCAAGTCGAGTGCGGCGAAGTGGTGGGCCTGCTCGGCCCCAACGGCGCCGGCAAGACCACCTCGTTCTACATGATCGTCGGCCTGGTGCCGTCGGACGCCGGCAGCATCGATATCAGCGGCACCGATATCTCCTCGCTGCCGATCCACCGCCGCGCCTCGCTCGGCTTGTCCTACCTGCCGCAGGAAGCGTCGGTGTTCCGCAAGCTGACGGTGGAAGAAAATATCCGCGCCGTCCTCGAAATTCAGAAAGTGGACGGCAAGCCTTTATCCAAGGCTGCCATTGATGAACGGCTCAATACCCTGCTGGCCGATTTGCAAATCGAAAAGCTGCGCGAGAACCAGGCGCTGTCGCTGTCAGGCGGCGAGCGCCGCCGCGTGGAGATCGCGCGCGCACTGGCGACCAATCCGCGCTTCGTGCTGCTCGACGAACCATTCGCCGGGGTCGACCCGATCGCCGTGATTGAGATCCAGCGCATCGTGCGCTTCCTCAAGGAACGCGGCATCGGCGTCCTCATTACCGATCACAATGTGCGCGAGACGCTGGGCATCTGCGACCGCGCATATATCATCAACCAGGGCACGGTATTGGCTTCAGGCCGGCCAGACGACATCATCGCCAACGAATCGGTGCGTCGCGTGTATCTGGGTGAACACTTCCGTATGTAAAACCCATGAAACAGTCTTTGCAACTGCGCACGTCGCAGCACCTCGCGCTGACACCGCAATTGCAGCAGTCGATCCGGCTGCTGCAACTGTCGACGCTGGAGCTGCACCAGGAACTGGAACAGCTGCTGACCGATAATCCGCTGCTGGAGCGCCTCGACGACCCGCTGGACCGCTCGCTGCGGCTGCTGTCGGACGGCGCCATCAGCCAGCAAGCCCCGGTCGGCGACGCGCCGCCGGAAGGCCCGCCCAACGCGCAAGAGGCGCCGGCCGCCGACGCCGACAACTACGACGGCCCGGCCGCCGACACCGAAAGCACCAGCAGCGACGCCGACGTCGACTGGAGCGACGCCGGCCGCAGCAAGGCGCCCGACGACGAGGACTCGCGTCCGCAGCTGGAGGCCAGCCACTGCACGCTGCGCGAGCACCTGATGGAGCAGATGCGGGTGACGGTGCTGGAGATGCGTGACCGCGCGCTGGTCGAGCTGATCATCGACGCGCTGGACGAGAACGGCTACCTCGAAGAATCGCTGGAAGAAATCCTGGCCCGCCTGCCGGAAGAGCTGGAGCTGGAGATCGACGAGTTGCAGACCGCCTTGTCGATGCTGCAAAGCTTCGACCCGATGGGCGTGGGCGCGCGCAACGCGTCCGAATGCCTGGCGCTGCAGATCAAGCGTTTGCCGGCCATCCCGATGGTGACGCGGCGCATGGCGCTGGCGATTGTTGAAAATCATTTGACCTGGTTTGCCCAGCGCGATTTCAACAAACTGAAGAAGGCGCTGCTGTGCGACGACGAAGATTTGCGCGAAGCACAAACCGTCATCCGCCAGTGCAATCCGCATCCGGGTTCGGCGTTCGCGTCGGACGTGTCGGACTACGTGGTGCCGGACGTGATCGTCAAAAAAGCGCGCAACGGCTGGCAAGTGAGCCTGAACAACGACGTCATGCCACGCCTGCGCGTGAACGCCATGTACGCCAACCTGCTCAAGCAGGGAAAAGGCGAGGGCGCGATGGGCGCGCAGCTGCAGGAAGCGAAGTGGCTGATCAAAAATATGCGCCAGCGTTTCGACACGATTTTGCGCGTTGCACAAGCGATAGTAGAACGACAAAAGAACTTTTTCTCCCATGGTGCGGTTGCCATGCGCCCCCTTGTGCTTCGCGAAATTGCTGATACACTGGGACTACACGAGAGCACTATTTCTCGTGTAACAACTCAAAAATATATGCTGACCCCGCATGGCATGTTTGAGTTGAAATATTTCTTTGGTAGCCATGTCGCCACCGAAGCGGGGGGGGAAGCAAGTTCGACGGCGATACGTGCACTCATCGTGCAATTGACAGGAGCAGAAGACCCGAAAAATCCTTTATCCGACAGTAAGATTGCGGACATGCTGGGAGAACAAGGCATGGTGATTGCGCGACGCACTGTTGCCAAATATCGCGAAGCGTTGAAGATCCCGCCAGTCAGTCTCCGTAAATCTTTGTAGTTACTTGGTTCCTGCGCGCCCGGCAGTAATGGGCTCCGCACTAACCGTAAGAAGCGACATTATCTTTAGGAGTGTGTATGAATCTCACCATCAGTGGACATCATCTCGAAGTGACCTCGGCCATCCGTGAATACGTGCAGAACAAGCTGGAACGCGTCACCCGCCACTTTGATCAAGTGATTGATATTGCTGTCATCCTGACTGTAGATAACCTCAAAGAGAAAGAGAAACGCCAGAAGGCTGAAATCAACCTGCGTATGTCGGGCAAGACCGTCTACGTGGAAAGCCTGTCCCAAGACTTGTACGCCGCCATCGATACCTTGATCGACAAGCTGGATCGGCAGGTCATGAAATACAAAGCCAAGGTCCAAGAGCACGGCCACGATGCGATCAAGCATCTCCCGGATAGCTACGAACCCGCTGCCGCCGCCCTATAACAACGGCCCCGGCACCATCAAACTAAGGGTGCAGAGGCGCCCTTTTTTGCGTCCAAATGGTTTAGAGTAAACGTTTTCCAAACTTGGACGGGAGTGGCATGAAACGAGCTAAACTATTTACGGCATGGCTGCTGGCGCTGGCCGCCCCCACCGTGCTGGCCTGCACCGCGCCGCCGCCGGCCGTGATCGACATCGACGCCAACAGCTACTACTCGGATGCGCACCACTCCGTCATCGATCCGGTACTGCGGGCGCGCAATATCGCCAACACCAAGCCGATCGACGACTTCCTGGCCGAGGTGGCGCAGAACGCCAGCCAGGGCAACGCCGCCTGCGCGCTGGGCTGGCTGGAGAGCTGGGCCGGGCAGCGGGCCTTGCTGGGCAAGCTGTCCAGCGAGCAGGCCTGGTACGTGCGCAAGTGGACTTTGGGCGGCATGGCGCTGAGCTACGCCCGCGTCAAGCCGGCCGCCACCCCCGTCCAGCAGCAAACCATCGAAGCCTGGTTCAAGACGCTGGCCGACGCCACCATGGCGCACTCCGATGCCCACAAGGGCACGCGCAATAACCACTACTACTGGGAAGGCCTGGCGGTGACGGCGGTGGGCGGCGTCACGCATGACGAGCGCTACCTGGCCTGGGGCCGCAAGGTGTTCGAGCACGCGATGGCGCAGGTGGCGGCGGACGGTTCGCTGCCGGCGGAAATGGAGCGCGCGGCCAAGGCCTTGCACTACCACGTGTTCGCGGCCGTGCCGCTGGTGATGAGCGCGTCCATCCTGGACCTGCATTCCGCCAAACTGGACCAGCTGATGCGCTTCACGCTGGCCGCCGCGCAAGACCCGTCGGCGATGGAAAAGGCCACCGGTTTCACGCAGGAGCGGGCCAATGTCAGCGAGATGTCGTTCGCCATCGTCTACGCCCGGCACCAGGGCAGGGCGGAGCTGATGCCGCTCAAAGCCAACTTCCAGCCGCGCCTGGGCGGCGACCTCAACCTGGCCAATCCGCTGGAGCATCTGGCGCCCGGCAAGTCGCAGTAGAATAGGGTTTTTTCCACCACACCAAGCACCTCATGAGCGAATACGTCCACACCAGCGTCAGCAACGGAACCGGCTTCATCACGCTGGACCGGCCCAAGGCCTTGAACTCTTTATCGCTGGCGATGGTGCGCGATATCACGCAGGCGCTGATGGCGTGGCGCGACGATAGCGGCGTGGCCGCCGTCGTCATTCGCAGCAGCAGCGAAAAGGCCTTCTGCGCCGGCGGCGACATCCGCTTCTTCTACGACGCCGGCCGCGCCACGCCGCAGGGCGGCAGCGCGCTGGTGGAGGATTTCTTCACCGAGGAATACGCGCTCAATCACCTGATCCATTTTTATCCCAAGCCGTACATCGCGTTGATGGACGGCGTGGTCATGGGCGGCGGCATGGGCGTGGCGCAGGGCGGTCCAGACTGCCGCGTGCGCATCGTCACCGAGCGGACCAGGATGGCCATGCCGGAAGTGAACATCGGCCTGTTTCCGGACGTGGGCGGCAGCTATTTCCTGGCGCGCGCGCCGGGCAAGCTGGGCTGCTATCTTGGCGTCACCGGCGTCACCATCGGAGCGGCAGATGCGCTGCATGCGGGCCTGGCCGATCACTTTGTGCCTGGCAGCGAAATGGCGGCCTTGTCGGTGCTGCTGGAGTCGACGCCGGGCGCGGGATTGGCCGAGGCCATTGCTGCCTTCGCGGCGCCGTTCAAGGCCGCGGCGGGCGACAGCAAGCTGGAGTCCGAGCGCGCCGCTATCGACCGTCACTTCGGCGCCGGTTCGGTGGCCGCGATCACCGCCTCGCTGAAAACGGACGACGGCGCCTTCGCGCAAAAGACGTTGCAAGTGATGGCCACCCGCTCGCCGCTGATGATGTGCGTGACGCATGAGCTGGTCCAGCGCGGCGCCGCATTGGACGTGGCCGATTGCCTGCGCATGGAACGCACGCTGGTGCGCCACAACTTCGAAGACGGCGAAGTGATCGAAGGCGTGCGCGCGCTGGTCATCGACAAGGACAACGCGCCGCAATGGAAGCCGGCGTCGCTGGAAGAAGTCGGCGAGGCCATGGTGCAGCGTTTCTTCCAGCCGGTGTGGCCGGACTACGCCCACCCGCTGCGCCACCTGGACTAAACGCCGATGGCCGTGGAACTGGACCGACTCGACATCCAGATACTGAATCTGCTGCAGGAGGACGCCACCATCCCGCTGCGGCGCATCGCCGAGCAGGTGCACGCGTCCGCCGCCACCTGCCAGCGCCGCATCGCGCAGTTGCGCGCCAGCGGCGTGCTGGTCAAGGAGGTGGCGCTGGTGGACCGCGTGCGCGTCGGCCGTCCGCTGACGGCGTTCGTCACGGTGCAGCTGGAGCAGCAGAATACCTCGCTGCTGAAAATGTTCGAATCGCTGATGCGCGAAGAGTCCGACGTCATGGCTTGCTACGAAGTGGCGGGCGAATTCGACTTCATGCTGGTGGTGACGGCGGTATCGATGGAAGCGTTCCAGGCTTTCACGCGGCGCGTGTTCACGTCGAATAACAACGTCAGCAACTACAAGAGCTTGCTGGCCATGAACTGCGCCAAGTTCGAAACCAAAGTGCCGTTGTGAAGATCGAGTAATTCTTGCATCGGGACGGGCGAGTCTGCAATTTTGCCTCACGGCCGCTCAGTATGATGGGCCTTCCAACTTCAGGAGGACAGCATCATGATCGACCACGTTTCCATCGGCACCCGCGCCCTGCCGCGCGCCACGGATTTCTACACCGCCTGCTTCGCGCCGCTGGGCTACACCTTGCAGCACAGCGACGCCACCCAAGTGATTTACGGCGCCGACGGCGTCTGGAGTTTTTGCCTCTATCCCTCGGCAGCCGAGGGCGTGCTGGCCGGCGATCGCACCCATGTGGCGGTCTCCGCGCCCAGCCAACAGGCGGCCAGGGAGTTCTTTGACGCAGCGATGAGCAAGGGCGCGACGCCCCTGCGTGAGCCCGGTTTACGGCCGGACATCAACGAGCGCTACTTCGGCACCATGATCAAGGACCCGGACGGCCACACCATCGAAGTGGTGCACTGGGGCCGGTGATCAGGCCTGCTCGCGGTGGCGCAGGATGACGCGTTCGGTTTTCTGGAAGTAGGCCGCCAGCTGCTCGGCCATGTAGACCGAGCGGTGCTGGCCGCCGGTGCAGCCCACCGCCACCGTCAGGTAGCTGCGGTTGTCGGTCTTGAAGGACGGCAGCCATTTCTCGATGAAGACGCGGATGTCGTTCATCAGATCCAGCGCGCTCGGCTGGGCGTTGAGGAAATCGATCACCGGCGCATCGCGGCCGGTCAGCGGGCGCAAAGTCAGGTCGTAGTAGGGATTCGGCAGCGCCCGCACGTCGAACACGAAGTCGGCGTCCAGCGGCACGCCCAGCTTGAAGGCGAACGATTCGAAGAACAGGATCAGCGGCGCCCGCTCGATTGCCACCAGGTCCTTGACCCAGGCGCGCAGCTTGTTGGCGCTCAGCTCCGAGGTATCGATCACATGGCCCAACTGCTCGATCGCCGACAGCCGCTCGCGCTCTTCCGAAATGCATTCGATCAGCGTGCGGCGCGCCGCCGGGTTCTGGCCTGGGCGCAATTCGTGCGACAGCGGATGGCTGCGCCGCGTTTCCGAGAAGCGCGCCACCAGCGAGTGCGTGTTCGCGGTCAGGAACATGACCTTGACGTCGTGCCCCAGCTCGCGCAGGCGTTCGACGGCGGCCGGCAGCGTGGCCAGCGATTCGGCGCTGCGCGCGTCGACCGCCACCGCAAGCGATTGCAGACCTTCGGCGACCAGCGTGTCCACCAGGCTGGAGAGCAGGGCCGGCGGCAGATTGTCGACGCAATAGTGTCCCGTGTCCTCCAGGACGTTCAGGGCCACGGACTTGCCGGAGCCGGAAATACCAGTAATGAGTACGATGCGCATAGGCCCCGATGATACCGCAGGCCGGGCTTACTTGCCCATAATGACCATGTTTAGTTTTCGCAATGATGCGGAAAAATACACGCTTAGTCGCCGCTCATGGCTTGACGTTGACGCTCCATGAATTCCTGGAGCGTATCGATGCCGCGCAGTTGCAGGATGGTGTTGCGCACGGCGGCTTCCAGCAGCACCGCGATGTTGCGGCCGGCCGCCACCGGGATCACCACCTTGCGGATCGGCAGGCCCAGCACATCCTCGGTCGGGAACTGGAACGGCAGGCGCTCGACTTCCTCGTCGGCCGCGCCGCGCCGCACCAGGTGCACGATCAGCTTCAAACGCATCTTGCGGCGCACGGCGGTCTCGCCGAAGATGGCCTTGATGTCCAGCAGCCCCAGCCCGCGCACTTCCAGCAGATTCTGCAGCAGAGCCGGGCAGCGGCCTTCGATCATGTTCGGCGCGATGCGCGAGAACTCCACCGCGTCATCGGCCACCAGGCCGTGCGAACGCGAAATCAGTTCCAGGCCCAGCTCGCTCTTGCCCAGGCCGGAATCGCCGGTGATCAGCACGCCTACGCCCAGCACGTCCATGAACACGCCGTGCATGATGATGCGCTGCGCCAGCTTCTTCGACAGGTAGACGCGCAGGAAGTCGATCACCTGCGCGGCCGGCAGCGGCGTGGAGAACAGCGGGATGTTTTTCTCGTCGCAGATGGCGAGGATGTCGGGCGGCGTTTCCAGCCCCTGCGCGATGATCAGCGCCGGCGGGCCGCCGGCGATCAGCTCGCCGATGACGTGGGCGCGCGTCAGCGACTTCAGGCGCTGGTAGTAGTTGATTTCCTGGTGCCCGAAGACCTGGATGCGGCCCGGGTGGATGGTGTTCAAGTGGCCGACCTGGTCGGCGGCCGAGGCGACGTCGCCGGAGATCAGGCGCTCGCCGCCGGGGAAGCCGGCGAACCAGCCTAGCTGCAAACTTTCGCGATTGTCGTCGTAGAGGCGTTGTATCGTCAGCGGAGTTTGCAGCATGGGTCGTCTTTACATGAGGATGAACTGGAGCCTAGTTTAACCTATTGTCTGACGACCAAGAAAATCTCAACCCGCAGCTTGCAAGCTAGGCATCCAGTTGATGATGCGCGAATGCACCGATTTCGGATCCGCATCCGTGCTCAGCGCGGTGCGGAAGGCGTCGTCGGAGAACATCTCGGCGATCTCGGACAGGATCTCGAGGTGCTGCTGGGTGACGTGGTCCGGAATCAGCAGGAAGAACAGCAGGTTGACCGGCTTGCCGTCGGGCGACTCGAACGGTATCGGTTCGGCCAGGCGCACGAAGGCCGCCAGCGGCGATTTCAGGCTTTTCATCCCCTTGATGCGGCCATGCGGGACGGCGACGCCATGACCCAGTCCGGTCGAGCCCAGGCGCTCGCGCGCGAACAGGTTGTCCGACACGGTGGAGCGGGCGATACCGCAGTTGTTCTCGAAGATCAGGCCGGCTTGCTCGAAAGCGCGCTTCTTGCTGGAGACTTCCAGATCCAGCAGTACGTTTTCCAGTGAGAGTATTTTGCTAAGGTTATTCATAACGCGACATAGAATGTTGCAACGCACAAAGGTGGCATGCGAGCAGAATTATAGGCTTGTTTCTGCGCCATGTAACAGGAAATCGCTCGCGCCCGTTGTTACGGTTGTGTCGGCCAGCCGGCGCGCGGGCTGGATTGATGTGCATCAAAGAAAGGAATCGCTATTTCTGAATAGAAATCACGGAAAACGCCGGTTTTTCGCCAGGGTCTGGGGCGAATTTCCGATTATTTGCGCGTTTTCAGGCCGGTGGGGCCGTATGACGCGTGGTGGTCAATAACCGCGCGCCATTTGCATATCATACGCCTGATTTTTCCTGTTTGATTGGAAAAAGTACCAGATTTATTGACGTGCGCCACGAAGGTTGGGCGGTTTCTGTGCTGTGCTGAAGTTGCTGCGCCAGGGGTTGATGTCCAGCCCGCCGCGCCGGGTGTAGCGGGCGTACACCGACAGCTGCTGAGGCTGGCAATGGCGCAAGATGTCGGTGAAGATGCGCTCCACGCATTGCTCGTGGAACTCGTTGTGCTCGCGGAAACCGATCAGGTAGCGCAGCAGGCTTTCCTGGTCGATCTGCGGACCGGAATAGTGGATCTGCACGCTGGCCCAGTCCGGCTGTCCGGTGACCAGGCAGTTCGACTTGAGCAGGTGCGAGATCAGTTTTTCCTCCACCGGCTCCTCGTCCAGCGCCGCCTTGAGCAGCTCCGGCGCCGGGTGGTAGTGGTCGACCTCGATGTCGAGGCGGTCCAGCAGCAGGCCGTCGAGCTCGCCCATTTCCACCATGCCGAATTCTTCCGGCTGGGTCAGCGAGATGTGCACGGTGGCGCCGAAGCCGTTCGACAAGTCCTGTTGCAGCAGGTTCTTCAGCGCGACCAGGCTGTCGAGGCGGGTCTGGTTGAAGGAGTTCAGGTACAGCTTGAAGGACTTCGATTCGATGATGTTGGGCGAGTCGGCCGGCACGGTGATGCGGGCGATCGCCACCTGCGGCTTGCCGCGCGCGTTCAGCCACGAGATTTCGTAGGCGTTCCAGATGTCGACGCCGAAGAAGGGCAGGGTGCCGGTCAGGCCGAGTTCGTCGCGCTTGCCCTGGCGCGCAATCGGGAACAGCAGTTCCGGTGCGTAATCGGTGCGGTAGGCGGAAGTTTTTCCCAGTGGGGACAAGTCGACGGTGTTGGTCATGGTGTTGTTTGATTCGGGTAAAGGTGAATGGTAGCGCAGTTTCACCCCTCAAGCGTGGTGGGGTCAGACCCCGCACGGGGTCTGACCCCTAAGCGACGGCGCTTGTTCTGTCGCTTAGGGTTGCGGGGTTAGCCCAGGAACAGCTTGTACACCGGGTTGGCGCTCTCATCCCAGTAGCGGTAGCCCAGCGTGGTCAGGAATTGCGCGAACTGGTCCATTTCCTCGGACGGCACCTGCAGGCCGATCAGGATGCGGCCGACGTCGCCGCCCTGGCTGCGGTAGTGGCACAGCGAGATATTCCAGTTCGGCGCCATCGAGTTCAGGAAGCGCATCAGCGCGCCCGGGCGCTCGGGGAATTCGAAACGGTACAGCAACTCGTCCTTGGCCAGCGCGCTCTTGCCGCCCACCAGATGGCGGATGTGGGCCTTGGCCAGTTCGTCGTGGGTCAGGTCCAGCGTCTTGAACTCGTTCTGCTCGAAGGTGCGGGCCAGCGTGCCCGATTCGCTGCGGTCGGCGATCTGCACGCCGCAGAACACATGGGCCTCGTCCTTGTCGCTGATGCGGTAGTTGAACTCGGTCACATTGCGCGGGCCGACCAGCGCGCAGAAGCGCTTGAAGCTGCCGCGCTGTTCCGGCAAGGTGACGGCGAACACCGCCTCGCGCGCTTCGCCCAGCTCGGCGCGCTCGGCGACGAAGCGCAGGCGGTCGAAGTTCATATTGGCGCCGCTGGCGATGGTGATCAGCGTTTCGTTCTTGATCGGGTCCTTGCTCAGCGCGGCGCGTTCGACATAGGCCTTGGCGCCGGCCACGGCCAGCGCGCCGGACGGTTCCAGGATCGAGCGGGTGTCGCTGAACACGTCCTTGATGGCCGCGCTGATGGCGTCGGTGTCGACCAGGATGATGTCGTCCACGTACTGCTGCACCAGGCGGAAGGTTTCCTCGCCGGCCAGGCGCACCGCGGTGCCGTCGGCGAACAGGCCGACGTCGGACAGCGTGACGCGCTCGCCGGCCTTGACGCTGCGCGCCATGGCGTCGGAATCGAGGCTTTGCACGCCGATGATCTTGATGTCCGGGCGGATCTGCTTGACGTAGGCGGCGATGCCGGAGATCAGGCCGCCGCCGCCGATCGGCACGAAGATTGCATGGATGGGGCCGGAATGCTGGCGCAGGATTTCCATGCCGATGGTGCCCTGGCCGGCGATCACGTCGGGATCGTCGAACGGATGGACGAAGGTCAGCTTCTGTTCCTGCTCCAGCGACAGCGCGTGGTTGTAGGCGTCGGTATAGGACTCGCCGTGCAGCACCACCTCGACATCGGCGCCGCCGCGCGCCTTGACCGCTTCCACCTTCACTTGCGGGGTGGTGGTCGGCATCACGATGACCGCGCGGCAACCCATGCGCGCCGCCGACAGCGCCACGCCCTGGGCATGATTGCCGGCCGAAGCGCAGATCACGCCGCGTTTGCGCTGGGCGTCGCTCAGGTGGGCCATCTTGTTGTAGGCGCCGCGAATCTTGAAGCTGAACACGCTCTGCATGTCCTCGCGCTTGAAATAAATTCGGTTCTCGAAGCGCTGCGACAGGGTCGGCGCGAGTTCCAGCGGGGTTTCAGTAGCGACGTCGTAGACGCGCGCGGTCAGGATTTTCTTCAGATAGTCGATAGTCATGGTTTGCAAACAGTGTGATTCCGGGACCCCAAGGGGGCGTTGCTCATTCAGTGCTAACTATCCGGCGTGTGACCGGGTGAAGCAGGGGCGCGGGCCGCGCGCGGATGGCTGCGCGGCCGTACGGTTCAATCATGCGGTGTGCGACTCATTATAATGGACACCTTTCCTTCCGCTCAAAGAAACCGATGATCGAATCTGCAATCGCCTGGCTGCTGCACGTACTGGCGGCGCCGGAAGTGGGCCTGACGTCGGTCTTTATCATCAGCTTGATCTCCGCCACCTTGCTGCCGCTGGGCTCCGAACCGGCGGTGTTTGCCGTCATCAAGGCCAATCCCGCCCTGTTCTGGAGCGTCATCGCCGTCGCCACCGTCGGCAACACGCTGGGCGGCGCGGTCGACTACTGGATCGGCTACCAGGCCAAGAAATCTTTCGCCAAGGAACGCAAGAGCCGCTGGTTCCACTGGCTGGAGCGCTACGGCGCCAAGACCATGCTGCTGGCCTGGCTGCCCGGCGTCGGCGATCCGTTGTGCACCCTGGGCGGCTGGCTCAAGCTGCCTTTCTGGCCCAGCATCGCCTACATGGCGGTGGGAAAATTGCTGCGCTACCTGACCATGACCACTCTGCTGTTGTACGTGCCGGACGGGGTTTGGCATAGGATAGGCCAATTGCTCGGCTAATTTGGTGCAAGCTATCATATTGCCATACGCCTCTGCGCATGAATTTCATTCAGTTTTATATCGGGTATTTATCCGTTATTGCCAACAAAAGCCGGAATTTGCAAATTTTTGGTGGGTTATTGCATGCCGGATAGCCCCTCGGCGGCCTAAGGGTGTTCCGGCGTGGTGCGCCGCAATACGCTAGAATGACCCTCCCGGGTTCAGTCTACAAGTCCAATCTCACAATGAATGCCCCTGCACAAATCCAAGCTTTGCTGGCGGAAACGCCCCACGGTCCCGAGGCCACGCGCCTTCGTGAAATTCCTTATAACTACACGTCGTTTTCCGATCGCGAGATCGTCATCCGGCTGCTGGGCGAGGAGTCGTGGAGCTTGCTGGATGCCTTGCGCGGCGCCCGCCAGACCGGCCGTTCGGCGCGCATGCTGTATGAGGTGCTGGGCGATATCTGGGCCGTCCGCCGCAATCCGTATCTGCAGGACGACATGCTGGACAACCCGAAGCGGCGCCAGGAACTGATCGACGCTTTGCATCACCGCCTGGCCGAGGTGGACAAGCGCCGCCTGACGGTCGACGACACCGGCGAGTATCAGGATGATGAGGCGGCGCGCGAACGCAGCACCAACGTCGCCAAGCTGCTGCGCGCGGCCGGCAAGGCGGTGGCCGACTTCGGCGAGGAATTCAAGCAGGTCTACGATCTGCGCAAGCGCACCAACAAGGTGCTGGGCCGCTACACCGACAAGCACAACATCTGCTTCGACGGCATGAAGCGCATCTCGCACGTGACCGACGCCACCGACTGGCGCGTCGAGTACCCGTTCGTGGTGCTGACCCCGGACACCGAGGAAGAAATGGCCGGCCTGGTCAAGGGCTGTATCGAACTGGGGCTGACCATCATCCCGCGCGGCGGCGGCACCGGCTACACCGGCGGCGCGATCCCGCTGACGCCGATGTCGGCCGTCATCAACACCGAGAAGCTGCTCAACATGGGCGCGGTGGAAATGAAAGTGCTGCCCGGCCTGGACCGCGAATACGCGACCATCTACACCGGCGCCGGCGTCATCACCAACAAGGTTTCCGAAGCGGCCGAGAAGGCCGGCTTCGTGTTCGCGGTCGATCCGACCTCGGCCCACGCCTCCTGCATCGGCGGCAATATCGCGATGAACGCGGGCGGCAAGAAGGCCGTGCTGTGGGGCACGGCGCTGGACAACCTGGCCTCGTGGCGCATGGTCGACCCGAACGGCGACTGGCTGGAAGTCACCCGCCTCGACCACAACCTGTCGAAGATCCACGACACGCCGCTGGCCCGCTTCAAGCTGGAGTGGACCCATCCGACCGCGCGCGGCGAATCGAAAGGCGAGCCGTTCAAGACCGAGCTGCTGGAAATCGAAGGCCGCAAGTTCCGCAAGGAAGGCCTGGGCAAGGACGTCACCGACAAATTCCTGGCCGGCCTGCCGGGCATCCAGAAAGAGGGGTGCGACGGCCTGATCACGTCGAGCCGCTGGATCCTGCACAAGATGCCGAAGTTCGCCCGCACCGTCTGCCTGGAGTTCTTCGGCCAGGCGCGCGACGCGATTCCATCGATCGTCGAAATCAAGGATTACCTGGACGGCCTGCCGGCCAAGGGCGAGCAGTTCAGCACGCTGCGCCTGGCCGGCCTGGAGCATCTGGACGAGCGCTACCTGCGCGCGGTCGGCTATGCCACCAAGTCGAAACGCGGCGTGCTGCCTAAGATGGCGCTGTTCGGCGACATCGTCGGCGACGATGAAAACGCCGTCGCGCTGGCCGCGTCGGAAGTGGTGCGCATCGCCAATACCCGCGTGGGCGAGGGCTTTGTCGCCGTCAGCCCGGAAGCGCGCAAGAAATTCTGGCTGGACCGCGCCCGCACCGCCGCCATCGCCAAGCACACCAACGCCTTCAAGATCAACGAAGACGTGGTAATCCCGCTGAACCGCATGGGTGAATATACCGACGGCATCGAGCGCATCAACATCGAACTGTCGATCAAGAACAAGCTGCAGCTGGCGGATGAATTGCAGCAGTTTTTCGCCGCCGGCAATCTGCCGATCGGCAAGAGCGACGACGCCGACGACGCCGTCGGCGACGAAGAAATGATGGGCGACCGCGCCGAGCAGGCGCAAGCGCTGCTGACCCAGGTGGCGGCGCGCTGGACCTTCCTGCTGGCCGAGCTGGACAAGCCGCTGACCGCCGTCACCGCGCAACTGGCCGAGCTGGGCCTGGAGCGCCTGCTGCCGGTGTTCGACGAACGCCTGAAAACCCAGCCGGACGCGACCTTGTTCGACGTGGTGCAGGACCGCACCATCCGCGTTACGTGGAAGCAGGAAATCCGCGCCCAGTTGCGCCAGATCTTCAACGGCGCGGCTTACAAGCTGATCCTCGACGAAGCGACCACCATCCACAAGCGCGTGCTGCGCGGCCGCGTGTTCGTGGCGCTGCACATGCACGCCGGCGACGGCAATGTGCACACCAACTTGCCGGTCAACTCGGACCATTACGAGATGCTGCAACTGGCGCACCAGGCCGTCGCGCGCATCATGAAGCTGGCCCGTTCGCTCAACGGCGTGATCTCGGGCGAGCACGGCATCGGCATCACCAAACTGGAATTCCTGACCGAAGAAGAAATCGGCCCGTTCCGCGACTACAAGCTGCGGGTCGATCCGGAAGGCCGCTTCAACAAGGGCAAGCTGCTGAACCTGGCCGGCATGGAAGCCGATTTGTCCAATGCCTACACGCCGTCGTTCGGCCTGATGGGCCACGAATCGCTGATCATGCAGCAAAGCGATATCGGCGAGATCGCCAACAGCGTCAAGGACTGCCTGCGTTGCGGCAAGTGTAAGCCGGTGTGCTCGACCCACGTGCCGCGCGCCAACCTGCTGTACTCGCCGCGCGACAAGATCCTCGCGACCTCGTCGCTGATCGAAGCTTTCCTGTACGAAGAGCAGACCCGCCGCGGCATTTCGATCAAGCACTGGGAAGAATTCGAGGACGTGGCCGACCACTGCACGGTCTGCCATAAATGCGTGACCCCATGCCCGGTCGACATCGATTTCGGCGACGTGTCGATGAATATGCGCAACCTGCTGCGCAAGATGGACAAGAAGAGCTTCAATCCCGGCAAGTCGGCGGCGATGTTCTTCCTCAACGCCACCGATCCGGCCACCATCAACGCCACCCGCGCGGCGATGGTCGGCATCGGCTACAAGGCCCAGCGCCTGGGCAACGACTTGCTGAAGAAGTTCGCCAAGAAGCAGACCAAGGCACCGCCTCCAACGGTGGGCAAGCCTAAGGTGCGCGAGCAGGTGATCCACTTCATCAACAAGAAAATGCCGGGCGGCCTGCCGAAGAAAACCGCGCGCGCCTTGCTGGATATCGAGGACGACAAGGTCATCCCTATCATCCGCAATCCCAAGGCCACCAATGCCGATACGGAAGCGGTGTTCTACTTCCCGGGCTGCGGCTCGGAGCGCCTGTTCTCGCAGGTGGGCCTGGCGACGCAAGCGATGCTGTGGGAAGTGGGCGTGCAGACCGTGCTGCCGCCGGGCTATCTGTGCTGCGGTTATCCGCAGCGCGGCGCCGGCGAGTACGACAAGGCCGAGAAGATGATGACCGATAACCGCGTGCTGTTCCATCGCATGGCGAATACGCTCAACTACCTGGACATCAAGACCGTGCTGGTCTCGTGCGGCACCTGCTACGACCAGCTGGCGACCTACGAGTTCGACAAGATCTTCCCGGGCTGCCGCATCATGGACATCCATGAGTACCTGATGGAAAAGCAGGTCCGGCTGGAAGGCGTGACCGGCACGCGCTATATGTACCACGAGCCTTGCCACACGCCGATGAAGCTGCAGGAAGCGACCAAGACCGTCAATACGCTGATCCAGACGCACGACAACGTCAAGATCGAGAAGAACGACCGCTGCTGCGGCGATTCGGGCACGCTGATGATCGCGCGTCCCGACATCTCGACGCAGGTGCGCTTCCGCAAGGAAGAGGAAGTCATCAAGGGCGCGGACAAGCTGCGCGCCGATGGCTTCGAGGGCGAAGTGAAGATCCTGACCAGCTGCCCGGCCTGCCTGGGCGGCGTGTCGCGCTACGGTGAAGATGCCGGCACGACGGCCGACTACATCGTGGTCGAGATCGCCAAGCACCTGCTGGGCGAGAACTGGATGGCCGACTACGTCAAGCGCGCCAACGACGGCGGCATCGAGCGGGTGCTGGTGTAATGGCCTGCGACCTGTGCAAGCTGCTGGAAGCGCCGATGCCGGTATCGGCGCTGATCTGGGGCGATCACCAATTGTCGGTGGTCGCCGTGGACGAGGCCGAGTATCCGGGCTTCACGCGCGTGGTGTGGAATGCCCACGTCAAGGAAATGACGGATCTGTCGCCGGCTGAACGCAGCCGCGTGATGGAGGTGGTGTGGGCGGTCGAGTCCGCACAACGCGCGGTGATGGCGCCGGAAAAAATCAACCTGGCCAGCTTTGGTAATATGACGCCCCATGTGCACTGGCATGTGATTCCGCGTTATGTGGACGATGCACATTTCCCGAATCCGACCTGGGCTGTTGCGCAGCGCTCGTCGGCGCCGGAAGTGCTGGCCGCGCGCCGCGCGCTGCTGCCGGCTTTGCACGCCGCGATAATCGAACGTTTGAAAGCATAAGCAATGAGCAAGCAAGTATGAGCAAGCAACCCATCGGCCTAACCGTCCACAACAAGTCCAAAGTGTTGGACATCGAATTTGACGACGGCGCCTCGTTCTCGATTCCGTTCGAGCTGCTGCGCGTGTATTCGCCGTCGGCCGAGGTGAAGGGACACGGGGAAGGGCAGGAGGTGCTGCAAGTGGGCAAGCGCGAAGTGGGCATCGCGGCGATGGACCCGGTCGGCAACTACGCGGTGCAGCCGACCTTTACCGACGGCCACAACACGGGGCTGTACACCTGGGACTATCTGTACAAGCTCGGCAATGAAAAAGAAGCGCTGTGGGCCAACTATATGGACCGCCTGCACGCCTCCGGCTTCGAAGGCGACAGCGGCCGCGAGACCGGCGTCACCCTGACCGGCCCAGGCTCAAAGAACCACACCGGCTGCGGCCACAAGCATTAATGCTCAGTATGTGACGTCGTCACGATGTGCGAAGACGAAGATGGCGCGTAGCTGGGGCGGCATTTTTCTCAGCGCTTCCACATCGATGGACGGAGGCGAGGGAGGTGGGCATTCTTTAAACCGCACGACTGCTGGTTGCCAGTCCCGTAAAGGCGATGCTGCCAGTCGCTGAGCTGCTTCTCTCCGGTATCGTCTGATTTCAACCAGCGTGGCTTCAAGCTCAGCCCTCGTCTTGTCATCCAGCTCGGGAATTTCCAGATCGGCGGGGATCTCTACGTCATAAATTTTCATAGCTGTTCTCCATGATTTCAAACGGGGCAACCAATTCCGGCAATGCGAATTTATCGCTGTACATAAGCAATCGCAGTAATGGCATTTTTCCCGTGTTCGCTATGTTTTTACAGTCCCAGGTCAACAGGATCTCGCAATGACTTAATGCTGCGCGTGCGATATGCCGACCTGCCGCAGAGGCTCCTGCTTTTGGACCACCTCCCAGTATTAAAAGTTCGCCAGCATATGCGACACGTGAGCTCGATAGGCATTGGGCCAGGTGCTGAACGGCCTTGATGCATCGGGTCGCCCTGAGCGGATCGCGCTCTTTTATGTCCTCCAAGACATACTCGGAAATGAAGGTCTTGCTTGGAACGCAGCGGGTGTGCCACCACAGCTGCGTCAACTGCTGGCACGCGTGGGTAATGGGGTTGGAACTCGGCGGGTCGGTCAGGTGAAAAATGACGGAAGTATCGAGATAGATCGTTGGAGACATGATTGGACCTCTGGTGACTTCACCCAGATTAGCCCGTCCAGTTGGCTGCGGTTTCGGCTAAATCAAACGGATTTCATCAAGCTGTCACAGCGCCGTGGGATAGTTGGCGGTTTTATTGCGCTGGATGGGAGATGGCATGAAGGATGTTTGCAAAGGGTTGGTGCTGGCGTTGGCCTTGATCGTCGCGCCGTTGCGTGCGCAGGAGTATTTCGGCGATGCGCGGCCCGATGCGCCTGAGCTGGCGGCGCGCGGACCATTGCAGGTCGGCGTGCGCACGCTGGTGGCCGAGCATGCGGACCAGCTCGACATCCTGCGCTACAGCGACGCCACACCGAACCCGCGTTACAGCCGCAAGCTGGTGCTGGAAGTCTGGTACCCGGCCCAGCTCCAGCCCGGCCAAAAAGAACATACCGTTTATACCGATGTGCTCGGATCCGGTCCGAACGATCCGGCCCGTCCCAACACGCAGTTCGAGTTCAACGGCCGCGCCGCGCGCGATGCCGCGCCGCAAGCTCCGGCAGCCACCGCGCCGGCCGGCGGCTATCCGCTGGTGATCGTCTCGCACGGCTATCCCGGTTCGCGCCTGCAAATGAGCTACCTGACCGAGAACCTCGCCTCCAAAGGCTACATCGTGGTGGCGATCGACCATCCCGAATCGACCCGCGCCGACAAGGCCGGCTTCGCCAGCACCTTGCTGAACCGCGCGCAGGACGACTTGTTCGTGCTGCAAACCGTGGCCGCCTGGGGCAAGCCGGGCAGCGGGCATTTCCTGTCCGGCCTGGTCGACGCCGACAACACCGCCTTGATCGGCTACTCGATGGGCGGCTACGGCGCGCTCAACACCGTCGGCGCCGGCGTCGGCCCGGTGGCGGCCGCGTATGTCCCCGGCGGCAAGCTGGCCGTCAACCAGCAGGGCAACGCGCAATATGAAGCGCGGCGCGATCCGCGCATCAAGGCGGTGGTGGCGTTTGCGCCATGGGGCGGCGCGCACCAGGTGTGGGAACCGGCCGGCCTGGCCGGCGTGCGCACGCCGATGCTGTTCGTCAGCGGCGACCAGGACGACGTGGCCGGCTACCAGGACGGCGTGCTGCGCCTGTTCCAGGGCGCCATCCACGCCGACCGCTACCTGCTGACCTATGTCGGCGGCCGCCACAATTCCGCGCCGAATCCGCCGTCGCCGGCCATGCTGGCCAATTTCGACGACTTCATGTCCTATTCCGAGCCGGTGTGGGACAGCCGCCGCATCAACAACATCAACCAGCACTTCGTCACGGCCTTCCTCGGCATCCACCTCAAGCAGCAGCCGTTCCAGCCGTATCTGGAGCTGCCGCCGCTGGGCGCGGACGGCACCATCAAGCCGGATCCTGCCCCGTGGAAGGGCTTTCGCCCGCGCACCGCGCTCGGCCTGGCCTGGCGCCATTTGCCGGCGCAGTAAGCGCAGCAAGCGTCAGGGACGCTCTTTCAGCCTTTCGTTGATGCAGCCCGACCGGTAGCACTCATCCAGGCGTTCCCGCAGGAAGCGGGTGCGTGTGACGGCGCGGCTGCTGCCGCAGTCCAGGTCGACGAAGACGCTGTTGCCCTCGCGCCTGGTGCAGCGTTCGACCCGGGTCTTCTTCCACTCCTGCTGGCTGCGTTCGAGCTGCTCCCTGCCGCGGCTGTCCAGCCTGAGGTTCAGGGAGCTGTAGCGCTCATTCAGCTCGCGCTCCGTCCGCTGGTATTCCTGGCTCAGGCAGGGCACGCCTTCGAGATCGTTATGCCAGCCGCATGGGGAGTAGGCGAGGGCGCTGCCCGAGGCGCACAGCAGTAACGCAGCAAACACTTTTTTCATCGTGGGACTCGTGGTGGGACGGAGTTGCCGATTTTGCCATAGTTGCGGCCCGCCCTCAATGCTGTCAGCTTGTATAATGCAGGCAAACTAACAGGCCTGCCTACCATGACCAATACCACTCACTTCGGTTACAAAACCGTCGCGGAAGACGACAAAGTCCGCGAAGTCGCCAAGGTTTTCCATTCTGTCGCCGCCAAGTACGACATCATGAACGACGTCATGTCGGCCGGCCTGCACCGCCTGTGGAAGACTTTCACCATCGCCAACGCCGCCGTGCGTCCCGGTTTCAAGTGCCTGGACATCGCCGGCGGCACCGGTGACCTGGCCAAGGTATTCGCCAAGCAAGCGGGCCCGACCGGCGAGGTCTGGCTCACCGACATCAACGAGTCGATGCTGCGCGTGGGCCGCGACCGCCTCTTGAATCGCGGCCTGTTGACCCCCACATTGCTATGTGACGCAGAAAAACTGCCGTTCCCGGATAATTACTTCGACCGCGTCAGCGTCGCCTTCGGCCTGCGCAATATGACCCACAAGGACCAGGCGCTGGCTGAAATGCGCCGCGTGCTCAAGCCGGGCGGCAAGCTGCTGGTGCTGGAATTCTCGAAAGTGGCCGAGCCGCTGCAGAAACCTTACGATTTCTATTCGTTCAAGATCCTGCCGTGGATGGGCCAGAAGATCGCCAACGACGCCGAAAGCTACCGCTACCTGGCCGAGTCGATCCGCATGCACCCGGACCAGGAAACGCTGAAGACCATGATGGAAGAGGCGGGCCTGGAACGGGTAACGTATTACAACCTGACGGCAGGTGTGGCCGCTTTACACACCGGTATCAAACTGTAGTGATAGGAATGCCATGAACATCAAGAAAATCCTGATCGGCGCCGTGCTGGCCGTTTCCGCGCTGTCGATGCTGGGCGAGGCGCTGGCCCGTCCAATGGGCGGCGGCCGTTCGATCGGACGTCAATCGCAAAGCGTCAACCGCATGCCGCCGGCCGCCGCGCCTGCGCCAACAGCGCCGCGTCAGGCCGCGCCAACGCCGGCCGCCCCGCCGGCCGCGATCCCGCCGAAGCCGGCCAGCCCATGGAAAGGTATCCTGGGCGGCGCGCTGCTGGGCCTGGGTATCGGCGCACTGTTCTCGCACTTCGGTCTGGGTGGCGCCATGGGCGGCATGCTCGGTTCGCTGCTGATGCTGGCGCTGCTGGCCGGCGCGGTGTTCTTCGTCATCCGCCTGATCCGCGGCCGCTCGCAGCCTGCAGCTGCGGCGCCGGCCGCATTCGGCGGCAACAACGGCGGCAACAACGTGTATTCGATGCCGCCATCCAGCGGCACGCCGGAGATCGGTTCGCGCTTGCAGCCTGAGCCAGTGCAGCAAGCCGCCGCGCCGGTCGCCCACACGCCTTGGGGCGTGCCGGCCGACTTCGACGCGCCGTCCTTCCTGCGCGTGGCCAAGAGCAACTTCATCCGCCTGCAAGCGGCCTGGGACAAGGGCGATTCGGCCGATATCCGCGAATTCACCACGCCCGAGGTGTTTGCCGAGCTGAAGATGCAGATCAGCGAGCGCGGCGCGCAAAAGGACTACACCGACGTCGTCACCATCGACGCCGAGCTGCTGGGCATTGAAACCAGCGACAGCGATTACCTCGCCAGCGTCAAGTTCACCGGCACCATCAAGCCCGCGCCGGATGCGCTGGCCGAGCCGTTCAACGAGGTCTGGAACCTGTCCAAGCCGGTTTCCGGTGCGTCTGGCTGGCTGCTGGCTGGTATTCAACAGCTCGCGTAATTGCCGACAATTCGCGGCAAGCTGGTAAGATCAAGACCGCCCGTACTTCCGGGCGGTTTTGTTTTGCGGTTTTTGTTTTCACGGTAGACGAATGACACCACCGAATTTCTCCGCTGCGGCGCCGGCCAGCGCCGCCATCAATCACTTGCTGGCGCAGGAGCCGTGGGCGCGCAAGGAGTTGCAGCGCCACGCCGGCAAGATCGCCGCCATCGACACCGGCGCGGTGGTGCTGCGCCTGCGCGTGACGGCCGACGGCATGCTGGAAGCCGCGCCGCCCGAAGAGCCGGCCCGCGTCACCATCCGCGTCAAGCTGTCCGACCTGCCGCTGATCGCGCAGAACCGCGAGCGGGCGTTTTCCTACGTGCAGATCGAGGGCGACGCCGAATTCGCCAACGCCATCTCCAACCTGAGCAAGTCGCTGCGCTGGGAAGCCGAGCACGACCTGGAAAAAGTGGTGGGCCCGATCGCCGCCGTGCGCATGGTGTCCGGCGCCAGGTCGGTCTTTGAAGCGGTCAGGAACGGCCACCAGAAGCTGGCCGAAAACGTCGCCGAATTCCTGCTCGATGAAAAACCTGTGCTGATCCGCCCGCAAACGGTGGAAGCCTTCTCGGCCGACGTGGTGCGCCTGCGCGACGACGTCGAACGCGCCGCCAAGCGCCTGGCCAAACTGGAACAGAAACTGGATCCCAAATGATGTTGAAATTTTTACGCCTGCTGAAGATCCTGCGGGTATCGGTGCAATACGGCCTCGACGAAATCGCCATCTCCGGCCTGAAAAAACCGCGCATCGCCAAGCTGATCGATACCGTGTTCTTCTGGCGCGACCTGTCGGCGCCGCGCGGCGTGCGCCTGCGCATGGCGCTGGAAGACCTGGGGCCGATCTTCGTCAAGTTCGGCCAGGTGCTGTCGACCCGGCGCGACCTGATCCCGGCCGACCTGGTCGAGGAACTGTCGCGTCTGCAGGACCGCGTGCCGCCGTTCGATTCCGACCTGGCCATCGCGCAGATCCGCAAGTCGCTGGGCGCCCATCCCGACCAGCTGTTCGCCAGCTTCGAGCGCACGCCGGTGGCGTCGGCCTCGATCGCGCAGGTGCACTTCGCCACGCTCAAGGACGGCAAGCAGGTGGCGGTCAAGGTGCTGCGTCCGGGCATGAAGAAGTCCATCGACGAGGACGTGGCGCTGATGCACATCGCGGCCGAATGGATAGGCCGCATCTGGGCCGACAGCAAGCGCCTGAAGCCGAAGGAAGTGGTCGCCGAGTTCGACAAATACCTGCACGACGAGCTGGACCTGATGCGCGAGGCGGCCAACGCCAGCCAGCTGCGCCGCAACTTCGCCGACTCCAAGCTGCTGCTGGTGCCGGAGATGCATTGGGACTACTGCTCCAACAGCGTGATCGTGATGGAGCGCATGCACGGCATTCCGGTGTCGCAGATCGACCGGCTGGAGGCGGCCGGCGTCGACCTGAAAAAACTGTCCAGCGACGGCGTCGAGATCTTCTTCACGCAGGTGTTCCGCGACGGCTTTTTCCATGCCGATATGCATCCGGGGAATATCCTGGTGTCGATCGACCCGGCCACCTTCGGCCGCTACATCGCGCTCGACTTCGGCATCGTCGGCACGCTGAACGACTTCGACAAGGATTACCTGTCGCAGAACTTCCTGGCCTTCTTCCGTCGCGACTACAAGCGCGTGGCCGAGGCCCACATCGAGTCCGGCTGGGCGCCCAAGGAAACCCGGGTCGACGAGCTGGAGTCCGCCGTGCGCGCCTGCTGCGAGCCGATCTTCGACCGTCCGCTGAAGGACATCTCCTTCGGCCAGATCCTGCTGCGCCTGTTCCAGACCTCGCGCCGCTTCAACGTCGAAGTGCAGCCGCAACTGGTGCTGCTGCAAAAGACGCTGCTCAATATCGAAGGCCTGGGCCGCCAGCTGGACCCCGACCTGGACTTGTGGAAGACCGCCAAGCCCTACCTGGAGAACTGGATGGCCGAGCAGGTCGGCTGGCAGGGCATGTGGCAGCGCCTGAAGGCGGAAGCGCCGCGCTACACCCACATCCTGCCGCAACTGCCGCGCCTGCTGCACCGCGCGCTGGAGCAGCAGGGCGAGCGGCCGTCCGATAACACCGAGCTGATCAAGGTGCTGATCCACGAACAGCAGCGCACCAACCGTCTGCTGAGCCTGGTGATCTACTTCGCCGGCGCGTTCGGCATCGGCGTCGCCGGCTACCAGCTGTACCTGCGCTGGCATCACTTCCTCTGACCATGGTGGACTTCGCACAGCGCGACCCGATGTCGCCGGCGTTCTGGGACGAGCGCTTCGAGCGCCGGTTCACGCCCTGGGACCGGGGCGGCGTGCCGCAGGCCCTGCGCGACTTCGCCGCCAGCGGGCCGCTGACGACCTTGATACCGGGCTGTGGCTCGGCCTACGAGCTGGCGTTTCTGGCCGATGCGGGCTGGGACGCGGTGGCCATCGATTTCTCGCCGGCCGCGGTGGCGGCGGGCAAGGCGGCGGTCGGAGCGCACGCGGCGCGCGTGGTCGAGGCCGATTTCTTCGCCTGGCAGCCGGAAAGTCCCTTGCAACTGATCTACGAGCGCGCCTTCCTGTGCGCCTTGCCGCGCGCGATGCGGCCTCAGGTGGCGGCGCGCTGGGCGGCCTTGCTGGCGCCGGGCGCGCTGCTGGCCGGCTACTTCTTCTTCGACGACGCGCCCAAGGGCCCGCCGTTCGGCATCACGCGCGCCGAGCTGGAAGCCTTGCTGGAGGCCGACTTCGAGTGCATCGCCGACGACGCCGTCAGCGATTCCATCCCGGTGTTCGAGGGCAAGGAGCGCTGGATGATCTGGCGCCGTCGCTAGCGCTTAGTCGCGGCGGGGATTGTTGGGATGGTTGTCGACGCCGTTCGGGATGCCGTCATGGTCGGCGTCGCCGCGCGCCCAGCTGCCACGCGTCATTTCCCAGTGACCGTTGCGTTCGGCCCATGCCGGCTGGTGATAGACGTAGCCGCGGCGTTCGCGCTCCCAGTGGCCTTTGACCCAGAAGTGGCGGTTGTTTTTCCAGTCCCAGTAGCCGGGCGCCCAGACGTAGCCGTGTCGTGGCGGCGGCGCCACTTCGTTGCGCGGCGCCGGCGGCGCGGTTTGAACAACAATGACAGCGGCCGACGCTGACAGCGTCACGGTACCGGCGGAAGCTGCGATGGCGGCGGCAAGCAGTAGTTTCTTGATCATGTTGAACTCCTTTAGGTTGGTGCTACCGTTATAAGGAGTTCCTGCCGCGCTGTATGTGCGGACGGCCGCACTAGCGCGCAAATCAACGCCGGGGCCGCAATCAGTCGGCGGCCAGCATTTGCAGCGTGTGTTTCTGCTTGCGGAAATGGCGGTCGTAGGTGTGCAGGCCGACCAGCAGCGCCATGCAGCCCACGATGGTGCGGCGGCGCAACGGCTCATCCGGCGTGGATGGCTGGAATTTGTTTTGTGCAAAGGCGGGGGTGGCGAGCGCGATGCCCAGCAGGGCGGTGTAAACGTGTTTTTTCATTATTTTTCCCAATCATAGGTCTGTAGAGTGCGTCGAAAGTCCTGGACGGCGCTGAGACGGCGATTCATGGATTGGGAAATCGGCACGTGGCATATTAAAACATGGAGACCGGCAACTCGCGAATTGATTTTTGCTATGAAAACGGTTAATTGCGCGCCCCGTCTGCCCTTGGTTGTAGGAAACAGGCAGGCGGCCGGCAAAAAGCTTTATAATTCAGGGTTTTGATGATTTTTGCGGAGTAATAGATGCCGATCTACGCTTACCGCTGCGAGGCATGTGGTTTTGCCAAGGATGTCTTGCAGAAGATGTCCGACCCGCAGCTGACTGTTTGCCTGTCGTGTGGCAAAGAAACGTTTAAGAAACAATTGACCGCCGCCGGCTTCCAGTTGAAGGGTTCCGGCTGGTATGTGACCGATTTCCGTGGCGGCACGCCGCCGGCCACCGGCACCGCGACCGGACCGGCCGCGCCTGCTCCGACGGAGACGCCGGCGGCCGCGCCTGCCGCGCCCGCTTCCGGCACGAAGTCGGACTGAAGCACACCCACCCTAAGAGTAATCGATGCGTAAATATTTCATTACCGGCTTGCTGATCCTGGTGCCCCTGGCGATTACCGCCTGGGTGCTGAACCTGGTCATCAGCACCATGGACCAGTCCCTGCTGTTTGTGCCGGAACGCTGGCAGCCGCGTACCCTGATCGGCTTCGATATTCCCGGCCTGGGCACGGTGCTGACGATCCTGATCGTGTTCGTGACCGGCCTGTTGACCAACAACCTGGTCGGCAACTACGTGGTCAAGCTGTGGGAAAAACTGCTGACCCGCATTCCGGTCGTCAGCTCGCTGTATTCCAGCGTCAAGCAAGTGTCCGACACGCTGTTCTCGTCGTCCGGCAATGCCTTCCGCAAGGCGGTGCTGATTCCGTACCCGCACCAGAACTCGTGGACCATCGCCTTCCTGACCGGCACGCCCGGCGGCGACGTCAAGAACCACCTGGTGGGCGACTACGTCAGCGTCTACATCCCGACCACGCCGAATCCGACGTCGGGCTTTTTCCTGATGATGGCGCGCAAGGACGTGGTCGAGCTCGACATGTCCGTCGATGCGGCCCTGAAGTACATCGTTTCGATGGGCGTGGTGGCGCCGGAAGACGCGCCCAAGGCCATCGAGATCGCCAGCAAATAAAGATCTGAGTAATCAAGATTAATTGAGTAATTTAACCTGAACCGAGAAATAAACATGTCCTCAATGCGTACTCACTACTGCGGCCTCACCACTGAAGCGCTGCTTGGCCAAACTGTCAGCCTGTGCGGCTGGGTACATCGTCGCCGCGACCACGGTGGCGTGATCTTCATCGACCTGCGCGACCGCGAAGGCCTGGTGCAGATCGTGTGCAATCCGGAGCAGGCTGAAGTATTCAAGGCGGCCGAAGCCGTGCGTAACGAGTTCTGCCTGCGCGTGACCGGCGTGGTCAAGGACCGCCTGGCCGGCACCGTCAACGCCAACCTGGCGTCGGGCAAGATCGAAGTGGTCTGCTCGCAACTGGAAGTGCTGAACGCCTCCGTGGCCGTTCCATTCCAGCTGGACGACGACAACCTGTCCGAAACCACCCGCCTGACCCACCGCGTGCTGGACCTGCGTCGTCCACAGATGCAGAACAACCTGCGCCTGCGCTACAAGGTCACGATGGAAGTGCGCAAGTACCTCGACGACCTGGGTTTCATCGACATCGAAACCCCGATGCTGACCAAGTCGACCCCGGAAGGCGCGCGCGACTACCTGGTGCCGTCGCGCGTCAACGCCGGCAACTTCTTCGCGCTGCCGCAATCGCCGCAGCTGTTCAAGCAGCTGCTGATGGTCGCCAACTTCGACCGTTACTACCAGATCACCAAGTGCTTCCGCGACGAAGACTTGCGCGCCGACCGCCAGCCTGAATTCACCCAGATCGACTGCGAGACCTCGTTCCTGACCGAACAGGAAATCCGCGACCTGTTCGAAGACATGATCCGCAAGGTGTTCCGCAACACCATGAACGTCGAACTGCCTAACCCGTTCCCGGTGATGGACTTCGCCGAAGCCATGGGCAAATACGGTTCGGACAAGCCGGACATGCGCGTCAAGCTGTCGTTCACCGACCTGACCGAAGTGATGAAGGACGTCGACTTCAAGGTATTCTCCGGCGCCGCCAACATGCCTAACGGCCGTGTTGTGGGCCTGCGCGTACCGAAGGGCGGCGACATGCCACGTTCGGAAATCGACGCCTACACCCAGTTCGTCGCCATCTACGGCGCGCGCGGCCTGGCTTACATCAAGGTCAACGAGAAGGCCAAGGGCCGCGACGGTCTGCAATCGCCTATCGTCAAGAACCTGCACGACGCCGCGCTGGCCAAGGTGCTGGAACTGACCGGCGCCGAAGACGGCGACCTGATCTTCTTCGGTGCGGATAAAGCCAAGGTGGTCAACGATGCCATCGGCGCGCTGCGCGTCAAGATCGGCCATTCGGAATTCGGCAAGAAAGCCGGCCTGTTCGACGACGTCTGGGCGCCGCTGTGGGTGATCGACTTCCCGATGTTCGAATACGACGAAGAAGCCGACCGCTGGACCGCGACCCACCATCCGTTCACCGCGCCGAAAGACGGCCATGAAGACTGGCTGGAAACCAATCCGGGCGCCTGCATCGCCAAGGCCTACGACATGGTCCTGAACGGCTGGGAACTGGGCGGCGGTTCGATCCGTATCCACCGCGAGGAAGTACAGTCGAAAGTGTTCCGCGCGTTGAAGATCGACGCCGACGAAGCCCGCCTGAAGTTCGGCTTCCTGCTGGACGCGCTGCAATACGGCGCGCCGCCGCATGGTGGCCTGGCATTCGGCCTGGACCGTATCGTGACCCTGATGACCAAGTCCGATTCGATCCGCGACGTGATCGCCTTCCCGAAAACCCAGCGCGCCCAGTGCCTGCTGACCCAGGCGCCGTCGGAAGTGGACGAGAAGCAGTTGAAAGAACTGCATATCCGTCTGCGCGCGGCTGAGCCAAAAGTAGTCAGCTAATTGCAATGGAAAGGGCGCTTCGGCGCCTTTTCTTTTATCCGAACTATGAAGCCTTACAAGATTCCCGAGTCGGTGCTGGTGGTGATCCACACGGCCGACCTGCAAGTGCTGCTGATCGAACGCGCCGACCGGCCGGGTTACTGGCAATCGGTGACCGGTTCGCTGGACGCGCTCGACGAGCCGTTGCTGGACACCGCGCGCCGCGAGCTGTTCGAGGAAACCGGCATCGTCGCCGACGGCGAACGCATCGTGCTGCGCGACTGGCAGTTGTCCAACATCTACACGATCTATCCGGTGTGGCGCCACCGCTACGCGCCCGGCGTGACGGAAAATACCGAGCACGTCTTCAGCGTCGAAGTCCCGCGCGACATCGCCATCAAGCTGGCCCCGCGCGAGCACCTGAACCACGTCTGGCTGCCGTATCTGGAAGCGGCCGACAAATGCTTCTCCTCCTCCAACGCCGAAGCCGTGCTTCAGCTACCCCAGCAGATCCGCTAGCTTGTGTCGCCTCAAATGGCGACTAGCAGTCCCGACGCATACTCGGAAATCCGTATCGATTTCTGGAGCATGTCATGCCAGTGCTGTTGCGGTTCAAAGGCTACCGGTTCTATTTTTTTAGTCACGAGTTTGGTGAGCCTCCGCACGTCCACGTAGATAAGGATGGCAAGACCGCAAAATTCTGGATTGAAAGCCTGACCGTAGTGCGGAACAGGCGCTTTACGCCGCTTGAATTGCGTGAAATTGAGCGTATTATTTCTCGCTATCGTCTGGATTTCTTGAGGAGATGGAATGACTACTTTGACGATCCCTGATGAACGTATCAAAGGTGTCTCGTTCGATGCGGATTCACTCACTGTTGAGCTTATGGATGGGCGCCGCATCAGTACTCCTCTCGCCTGGTATCCTCGGTTGGCTAGCGCGACTCTTTTGGAGCTTGAGCGATGGGAAATCATCGGTGACGGTGATGGTTTGCATTGGGAGCAGTTTGACGAGGACTTGAGCGTTGAGGGAATGTTGCGAGGTTTTCCGGCAGCAGGTTTTCGAACCGGCGTTAAACGCTGAGCGCCAGCCGGCTGTATGTGCGGCGGCGTACGCCCGGATCCCGGACTCAGGGTTAGAATAGACGGATGAAAATCCGAGTCGCGACCTACAACATCCACAAAGGCGTATCCGCCATCCGCAGCGAGCCGCGGGTGCTGGCGCTCAAGCAGGCGATCGGCCTGTTCGACGCCGATGTGGTTTTTTTACAAGAGGTACAGGGCAAGCACGACCTGAACGCCGCCAAGTACGGCGCCGAACACTTCGGCCACAAGCACTGGCCCGCCGCAGCGCAGCACGAGTATTTCGCCGGCGAGTCGCGCCATGCCCACACCGCCTACGGCATGAACGCGATCTACGACCATGGCCACCACGGCAACGCGCTGCTGAGCGCCTTCCCGATCGCCAACCAGGCCAACCATGACGTCTCCGACCACGCCTACGAACAACGCGGCATCCTGCACTGCGTGCTGAACACGCCGCACGGCACGGTGCATTGCTATGTGGTGCACCTGGGCCTGTTCGAGGCGGGCCGCCGCCGCCAGACCCAGGCCTTGATCTCAGCCGTGCGCGCATCCGCGCCGGACGGCGAGCCGGTCATCATCGCCGGCGATTTCAACGATTGGCGCAACACCCTCAGCGGCGAACTGCGCAACGCGCTCGGCGTGGTCGAGGCCTTCGACCAGATCGGCTCCAACTCCGCGCTGGACGAGATCGTGCGCACCTTGCGCCGCAAATCCAGCATGAATTCGAGCATCAAGCCGGGCGTCAATCCGGCCCGCACCTTTCCGGCGGCGCTGCCGTTCTTCCGGCTGGACCGCATCTACGTGCGCGGCTTCAAGGTCGAGGCGGCCGAGGTGATGCACGGCAGCCTGTGGGCCAAGCTGTCCGACCACGCGCCCATCGTCGCCAGCCTGACGCTGGGCTGAACTATTTGCGGCCCAGCGTCGCGCTGTCGAGCTTGACGTCCAGGCCTTGCAGGCTGGCGTTCAGCATGGCGATATTGGTCTTGTTGGCCACCAGCTCCTTGAGCCGCGCTTCAAACGCGTCGAGATGGCGGGTGCACGGGCTGTACTTGGAGAAGGCGTAGTAGTTCTTGTCTTCCGCCAGGAAGGGGCGCATCGCCACGATCTGCGCGTTGCGGCCATGGCGGGCCAGCCAGGCCTCGCCGGTGAACAGGCCGCTCACGAAATAGTCGATGCGGCCCAGGCCCAGCTTGCGGAAATTGCTGTCCGCCGTGCCCGATTCCTCCAGCCGCAGATTGGCGGCGGCAAACTGCGAGAACTCCTGGCCGAAGGTATTGCCCAGCGCGATGCCGCCCTTGTGGCTGGCCAGGTCCTGCCAGGTGTTGAAGATGAAGGCGCGCTGGCGCGGCACAAACACCGCCACCGGATTGGGAAACGCCGGCGTGCGCACAAAATCCAGGTAGCGTTCGCGTTCGGGCTGGATTTTCAGCGTCGCCACCAGGTCGATCCTGCCGATCGAGGCGTTGGCCAGCACCCGCTTCCACGGGCCGACATAACGCACTTCATAAGGGATCTTCAGGTCGGCCAGGATACGGGTGGCGAGGTCGATGCTTGGCCCGCGCAACTCCTTGCCGTCGTACCAGTGCAGCGGCGGATAGTCGGGATCGGCGGACACCACCACTTTGGGGCAATCGGCCTGGAGCTCGGCGGCAGTGGCCTGGGCCCAGCACACTGCCAGCATCATCAGTAGACTACGGGTCGGCATCCGTCTTGCTCCAAGGAGGTTGCAATTTATTATAGACTCGTTTCCATGGAAGCGCCTTATTTCGGAACTCAAGGGTAGAATCCAGCTATGCGCACAGTAAATTTCATCGCCGACAATGAAGTCACCTTGCTCCACACGGGCACCGATTTCTTTCCGGCGCTGATAGCCGCGATCGACGCCGCCCGCTACGAGGTGTATTTCGAAACTTATATCTTTGCCGGCGACGACACCGGCACCGCGGTGCTGGCGGCGCTGAGCGGCGCCGCGCAGCGCGGCGTGCAGGTGCGCATGATCACCGACTGGTGGGGCACCGGCCGCCGCCAGATCAACAGCATGCATGCGAAGCTGGTCGCGGCCGGCGTCGAGCACCGCGTCTTCAATCCCTGGTTCAAGCGCGGCGTCACCCGCACCCACCGCAAGATCTGCGTGGTCGACCGCGAGCTCGCCTTCGTCGGCGGCATCAACATCAACGACGATATGTACTGCGATTACAACCACGCGATCAGCCTGTCGGCGCCGCGCTGGGATTTCGCGGTGCAGGTGCGCGGGCCGCTGGTGGCCGCCATCCAGCTGGAGGCGCTGACCCAGTGGCGCCGCCTGGGCAAGCTGGGCATCATCAAGCGGATCGGCCTGTTCCGCGACATGCGCAAGGTGAACAAGATCGCCCGCGAAAACATGGTGGAGGCCGGCTTCGTGGTGCGCGACAATCTGCGCAACCGCAGGACGATACAGCGCGCCTACATGCACGCGCTGGGACGCGCGCGCAAGAGCGTGCTGCTGGCCAATCCGTATTTCGCGCCGGGCGCCAGGTTCCGCCACGCGCTGGCGGCGGCGGCCCAGCGTGGGGTCGAGGTCACGCTGCTGATCGGCGTCGGCGAGATCTGGCTGCAGGACGCGGTCGCGCATTCCTTCTACCCGAAGCTGCTTGCGGCCGGCGTCAAAGTGGTGGAATATCACAAGACCCAGTTACACGCCAAGGTGGCGGTGATCGACGACGACTGGGCCACCGTGGGCTCCAGCAATGTGGATGGCTTGAGCCTGTTTTTAAACCAGGAAGCGAACGTGGTGATCAAGGATGCGGTCTTCGCGCAAAACCTGCGCCAGCACATCGAGGCCGCCATCGCCGACGGCGTGGTGGTCAATTACGCCGACTTCGAGCATGTCGGCCGCTTCCGCCGCGTCGGCTACGAGATCGCGTTTTTCGCGTACAAGCTGGCGATGCGGATCTTCGCAGTGGGGAAATACGCTTGAGCGATAGTGTCAGACTGGATAAATGGCTGTGGGCCGCGCGCTTCTTCAAAACCCGTTCGCTGGCCACCGAGGCGGTCGATAGCGGCAAGGTCAAGCTCGACGGCGACAAGGTCAAACCGGCGCGCGCGGTGCGCGTCGGCGACACCCTGGACATCGACAACGGCTCCGACCGCTGGGAGGTGGACGTGATGAACCTGTCCGACGTGCGGGCGGCGGCGCCGATCGCCCGCAACCTGTACGAGGAAACCGACGCCAGCGTCGCGCGCCGCGCCACCGTGGCCGAGCAGCGCAAGATGTTCCGCGAACCGAGCGCGGATTTCAAAGGGCGGCCGACCAAGCGCGACCGCCGTCAACTGGGCAAGGCCAGCGATTACGATTGATCCGCCGGCGCCGGCCGCGCTTGCAGGCGCGCCAGGCACAGCACGCACAGCAGCGCGAACACGGCGCCGCTGAGCAGGGTCAGCCGATAGTCGTGGCCGGACAGGTCGAGCACCGGCCCCTGCACGCCGCTGACCAGGATATTGCCCAGCACGACCATCAAGTCCTTGCTTGAGTTGTACTGCACGAACCGGGCCTTGGGAAACAGCGCCATCGGCATCGACGCCGCCGCCGTGAACCACGCGCCTGACACCACCACATGCGCCAGATAGAACCACGGGAAGGCGGCCGCGTTGCCCAGGCTCAGGTAGCCGAGCGCGGCGGCGCAGCAGTACAACGCCATGATGCGGCTCGACACCCGCAGCGCGCCGTAGTGGTCGACCAGCCAGCCGATGCCGAAGGCGGACGCGATGGAGACGGCGTAGCCATACGCTGTCAGCGTGCCCAGCGTCGCCTTCGGGATGCCGGACAGGTGGGCGTAGTACTGGTAAAACGTGTTGAACGGACTGAAGGTGACGCTGGCCAGCATGAAGGCCGCCACCGCCCACAGGAAGGGGCGGTGCGCGAAGCATGCCAGCACGTGGGCGCGCGGCATGGCCAGCGCGCGCCAGCCGCCGGGGCGCAGGCCGCCGGGCGCAGCGCCGCAGGCCGGCTCGTCTACCATCAAACACACCAGCAGCAGCGCCAGGCCGAACACCAGGCCGATGGCGACCAGGATCTGGCCCAGGTACTGGTCGGTCAGCGCGAACACCCAGGTGTTGAAGGCGATGCCGACGCCCAGCCCGACGATGCGGAAGGCGGCGTAGAAGCGTCCCAGCAAACCCTGCGGCACGACATCGTTGACCAGGCCGGTGAACAGCGACACGGCGCTGATGCCGGCGCATTCGAAGATGGTCCAGAACAGGCTGAACGTCGCCAGGTTGCACAGCCGGCGTCCCGGCGACAGCGTGCCCAGCGCGGCGTCGGCCAGCGCCCCCAGCGCCGGCGAGCAGGCCAGGCCCAGCATGGCGGCGCAGCCGACCGGCGCCACCACCAGCAGGAACGGCCGGCGCCGGCCCCAGCGGCTGCGCAGGCGGTCCGAATGGTAGCCGAGCAAGGGCACCAGCAGCACGCTCAGCAGGGCGGGCACGGTCGACATCAGCAGCGAGGTGGTGGTGTCGGAGGCGCCGTTGCGGCGCAGCAGCTCCAGCCCGCTGGGCAGCGCGGCCCGCTCGCGGATCGAGATCGCCAGGTCGCCCACCAACAGCCAGAACAGCACCGCCAGCAAGCCGGCCGAGGCGAAGCCCCAGGCGGCGCGTTTGCCGCCGGCGCGCGGACCGGCCACGGCGCCGTCGCCGTCCATCAGCCAGGCCGGCGCAGCGGCCCGGTCGAGCTGCGCAGCACCAGGTTCATCGGGAAGCCGATGCGCTTGGCCTGCTTGTCGCCGCCCTCTATCAACGCCAGCAATTCGCCGACGGCGCGCGTCGCCATGTCGGCGTTGGGCTGGCGCATCGTGGTCAGCGGCGGATGGACGAAGCTGGACGTTGAGATATCGTCGAAGCCGATCACCGAGATATCGTCCGGCACCTTCAGGCCACGGCTGTGGATGGCGTCGATGGCGCCGAATCCGGTCTCATCGTTGGCGGCGAAGATCGCGGTGGGCGGCACGGCCAGCGACAGCAGTTGTTCAGCGGCCGCATAGCCGCCCGTCTGCGAGAAATTGCCGTCCACCGCCAGCGCCGGATCGGGCGTCACGCCGGCCGCCAGCAGCGCGTCGTTATAGCCCTTGAGGCGCTCGGCGCCCTGGCCGGTGCCGGCCGTGCCGCCGATGAAGGCGATGCGGCGGTGGCCCAGCGACAGCAGGTGCTCGACCGCCGTGCGGGCGCCGATGCGGTTTTCCACCACCACCACCGGCAAGTTCATCGGACGCGCTTCGAAGCCGACGAACACGCAGGGCAGGGGCTGGCGCTCGACCACGTCGAGGTAGCCGTCGGCCGCGTTCGGCAGCAGCAGCACCAGGCCGGCGCACAGCTGGCTCAGCATGGCGCAGGTTTCGGTGCGGCTGGGCAGGTCGAAGCGTTCGGCGTTGAACAGCAGGATGTCGTAACCCTGGCGCCGCGCCTCGTCGCTGATGGCCTTGGTGATCTCGTGCAGCACCAGCGAGCCGTAGTGGTTGACGAACACGCCGATCAATTTGCTTTTGTCGCCGCGCATGCGGCGCGCCAGCATGTCGGGCGTGTAGTTCAGCTGCGCGGCCGCCGCCAGCACGCGCGTGCGCGCCGCCTCGGATACGTAGCCGTTGCCCCGGATTGCGCGCGAAGCGGTGATCGGCGAGACCCCGGCGATTTTCGCGACTTCACTGAGTTTGCTTGCTTTTGCCATGTGGTCACGATACCACATTCGGCAGAAAAACTGCATATTTGCCAGCCTTTGCGGAAAAATTAAGTTGTACGATGAGTTCGATGGGTGGTAACGTGACCATATGCGAAATGCCAAAAAATCAGGCAGCAGCGCGACGCGCTTTTAGGGAGACACCGGCGCGGCGTGAAAAAAACTACACAGTGAACTTTAGATTGTTGCATACAACAACGGGGGAAATAATGCGTAAAAAACTACTCGCTTCTCTGCTGCCGCTGGCGCTGGCGGCTGCCTACGGGGCGGACGCCGCCGCGCAGGATACTGCGGCAACCGCCGCACCTGCCGCGCCGGCGGAGGGCGCTGCCGAACCGACCACGGTGGTGGTCACCGGCTTCCGCTCCAGCCTGCAAAAAGCCTTGAACCTGAAACAGCAGGCCATCGGCGTGCGCGATTCCATCGTGGCCGAGGACATCGGCAAATTCCCCGAGGCGAATATCGCCGAATCGCTGCAACGGGTGCCCGGCATCATCCTCAACCGCGACGAAAGCTCGGGCGAAGGCCAGCGCATCTCGATCCGCGGCCTGCCGACCGAGTACTCGGTGACCACGCTCAACGGCGCGCCGGTCAACACCACCTCCACCAGCACCATCGGCAGCGCGGCGCGCGGCTTCAACTACGACGTGTTCGCGTCGGAACTGTTTGGCCGGGTCGATTTCTACAAGTCGCCGCTGGCCGAGCTCAGCGAAGGCGGCCTGGGCGGCGTGGTCGACCTGCAAACCCCGCGTCCGTTCGACAATCCCAAGCGCACCATCCGCTACGCGCTGACCGAGTCGTACAACACCATGTCCAAGCATGCCGACCCGATGGGCTTCGCGCTGTTTTCCAACACCTGGGGCCACTGGGGCTTCCTGGCCGGCGTCTCGCATTCGTCCAGCACCAACAACCGCTCCGGCTTCGAGGCCACCGGCGGCTACAACAGCTCGGCGCGCGGCAGCCAGAGTCCGGTCAAGGGCAACTTCGCGATGCAGCTCGACTACGACGATCCGCGCGCCAACCTCGGCGGCTACAGCCGCAGCCAGATCGATAATGCGCTGCTGCCGCGCATCTACCGTTTCTACGGCTCGGCCAATGAGCGCACCCGCGACGGCCTGGTGTCGTCGCTGCAATACAAGACCGCCGACCTGAACCTGAGCCTGGACGTGCTGGGCTCCAAGCTGACCAACAGCCGCGACGAGATGTACATGGGCCTGTTGATCCGCAACAGCAAGACCACCAACCGCGCCGCGCCGGCCGGCCAGACCGGCCACAGCGGCCTGGTGCCGCTGAACGTGCAGATCGATCCGGCCTCCAATCTGCTGACCGGCACCTTCGGCAACACCTCGTACAGCAGCGGCGTCACCTACAGCGAAGACGAGACCAAGTTCGGCTATGCGGCGCTGAACGGCCGCTGGGCCGCCAGCGACAAGCTGGTGCTGACCGGCCAGCTGAGCGGCAACAACAGCAACGCCGTCAGCTACCAGGACACCTTGTCGGGCCAGATCTTCGGCGTCGACTCCACCATCGGCTATGGTTCCGACCACGTCTATCCATCGCTGTCGTCCACCGCCAGCTACACCGATGTGAACAACTACCAGGGCTTCGGCATCGGCACTACCTGGACCCGGGAAACCGACAAGGGCAAGCAGGGCCGGCTGGTGGCGGACTGGGACTACAACCTGCCCGGCGACTGGACCGGCCACCTGAAGACCGGCCTGGTGTATGTGGAAACCACCAAGGGCATCGCCAAGCGCAACGGCACCAGCGCCGCCACCGCCAAGCTCAACGGACTGGGCAACGCCGGCATGCGCGGCCTGATGACCACCACGCTGCCGGTCGACAATCTGGACATGGGCGCCGGCTGGCCGCACGCCTGGGGCACGTTCACCCGCGCCGCCACCTTCTCGACCTTCGATCCGCTGGCCTACAACTCGGAAGCGACCTTCACGCCGGCGCAGAGTTTTGGCGCGACGGAAAAAGTCTCGACCGGTTTCATCCAGTCCGACTTCAAGGGCATGGTCGGCGGCCACGAGCTGCGCTTTAATGCCGGCGTGCGCTACTCGCGCACCGAAACCGATATCGACAACTTCAAACAGCAGGGCGCCAGCCTGGTCTACGCCGCCAACCACGAGCAAGGCACTTACAGCAATGTGCTGCCGGCCTTCAGCGCGGCGCTGGACCTGACGGACAGCCTGATGTGGCGCGCCTCGTGGGGCAAGACCGTGAGCCGGGCTTCGCTGTCGATCATCGCGGCGCAGACCGTCATCCCCAACCCGTTCGACAACTCGGCCACCGCCGGCAACGCCAGCCTGAAGCCGCAGCAGTCGAAGAACCTGGACACCAGCCTGGAGTGGTACTTCCAGCCGGGCAGCTTGCTGTCGGGCGCCGTGTTCAAGAAGAAGCTGACCGACGCCACCGTGGCCAACACCACCAACACCACCTTCGGCGCGCTGGGCTTGCCGGACACGGCGCTGGGCGCGATCTTCCAGGACGCCAATGGCCGCGTCGACCCGAGCCTGCCGATGACCTTGCGCAGCTACACCAACGCCGGCGAGCAGACGCTGAAGGGTTACGAGCTGTCCTACCAGCAGGCGTTCACCTTCCTGCCGGAACCGTTCAAGGGCCTGGGGGCGCTGGCCAGCTACACCCACATCGATCCGTTCAACAGCGCCAAGTGGATCACCAACGCCGGCCAGGAGATCGCGGTCAACTCGGTGCCCAAGTATGCCTACAGCACCACCGCCTATTATGAACGGGGACCGCTGGCGCTGCGCATGTCCTACAACTACAAGGGCCGCTCGCTGCATCCGGACAATCCGCGCAACCTGGGCGACGACCTGATCCGCTGGCGCGCGGGACGGGGCTACCTGGACGCCAACATCAGCTATAAGATCAACGAGCAGCTGGAGTTGCGCATCGACGGCATGAACCTGTCCAACACGCTGGCCTTCGATTACTTCGAGGACGCCAGCGGCCAGTACGGTAGCGGCAAGAAAACGCGGATGGACTACGCCAAGTATGACGGCCGTACCGTCAAGGTTGGGCTGCGTGGCAAGTTCTAAGCATCTGCTACTGCTGCTGGCCTGCGTGGTCTGCGCAGCGCGGGCCGGCGCCGCCGGTCCCGTGCGCGTGGTCGACGTCGCGCCGGGCTGGGCCAACAATTCGGTCAACGCCGTGGTGTTCCGCAAGAACTCGCTGGTGTCGGACGGCGATACGCAGTACATCGCCTTCTATGACAAGGATGCGGTCGTGGTGCTGGGCAAGCGCAAGCTGGGGACCACGCGCTGGACCCTGCGCCGCACGCAGTATCGCGGCAACGCGGCCGATGCGCACAACAGCATCAGCATCATGGTCGACGGCGCCCACACCCTGCACCTGGCGTGGGACGTGCACAACCAGCGCCTGCGTTATGCGCGCGGCACGCAGCCCGGCGGACTGGAGCTGACGGCGGAAACGGCGATGCTGGGGCGCGACGAGGAGTCGGCCAGTTATCCCGAGTTCTTCCGCTGCCCGGACGGCGGCCTGCTGTTCCTCTACCGCGACGGCGGCTCCGGCCACGGCAACCTGGTGATGAACCGCTACGACGTGGCGAGCGCCAGCTGGACCCGGCTGCACAGCAATCTGATCGGCGGGGAAGGGCAGCGCAGCGCCTACTGGCAGGCGTTCGTCGATCATGCCGGCACCATCCACCTGTCATGGGTGTGGCGCGAATCGCCGGACGTGGCCAGCAACCACGACATGGCCTACGCCCGCTCGCGCGACGGCGGCCTGACGTGGGAGCGCAGCAGCGGCGAGCGTTATGTGTTGCCGATCACCGCCGACAGCGCGGAGTACGCGGCGCGCATCCCGCAGAACAGCGAGCTGATCAACCAGACCTCGATGGCGGCCGGCGTCGATGGCCAGCCGGTGATCGCCAGCTACTGGCGCGCGGCCGGCTCGGCGGTACCGCAGTACCACCTGCTGTACCGCGACGGCGGCGCATGGCGGCAGCTGGACCTGGATTTTCGCCGCACGCCGTTTTCGCTGAGCGGCCTGGGCACCAAGGCGATACCGGTGTCGCGGCCGCAGATCATGGTGGACGGTAATCGCAACGGCCGTCGCGCCTTGCTGCTGTTCCGCGACGCCGAGCGCGGCAACAAGGTGTCGGTGGCCAGCATCGCCGATCTGCACCGGCCGCGCTGGACCGTGCGCGACTTGGGCGAGGCCCCGGTGGGCGCATGGGAGCCGTCGTTCGATACGGAACTGTGGAAACGTCGCGGCGAGCTGCACCTGTTCGTGCAGGACGTGCGGCAGCTGGACGGCGAGGGCGCGTCCGCCGGCGCGTCGTCGCCGGTGCAAGTGTGGCAGTGGAAGCCTTGATGTGGTTGACAGTGCACTCCAGACCGGGTCCCCTTCATGGTTCCCGGGTGTTTATGCCGAAGGCGGCCCGCCTGCGCCTTCGGCCCTTTTTTAAAAAGACCCCATGAATTTCAAAAAATACGCGCAAGGATTTTTGCTGCTGCTGGCCTTTGCTGTGGGCGGCTGCGCCACCCGGCCGGGCGGCGGCGCGGCCATCGGCGGCAGCCGGGCGGAGGTGATCGCCATCATCGAGCAGGTCAACGGCCACTGGCAGCGCAGCACGCCGGCGCAGCAATGGGCGTTCTGGCATGTGGCGGCCTATCAGACCGGGAATATGGCGGCCTACCAGGTCACGCATAACGAGGACTACCGGCGCTATGCCGAAACCTGGGCCGCGCACAATCAGTGGATGGGCGCGCGCTCGCCGGACAAAAGCCGCTGGCAGCTGAGCTATGGTGAAACCGACGAGCACGTACTGTTCGGCGACTGGCAGATCTGCTTCCAGACCTATGCCGACCTGTACCAGCTGGACCGCGATCCGCGCAAGATCGCCCGCGCCCGCGAGGTGATGGAATACGAGATGAGCACGCCGCGCGACGATTACTGGTGGTGGTCCGACGGCCTGTACATGGTGATGCCGGTGATGACCAAGCTGTACAAGGCCACCGGCGACCGCCGCTACCTGGAAAAGCTGCACCAGTACTTCGAGTACGCCAACAGCATCATGTACGACCCGGCCGAGCAGCTGTACTACCGCGACGCCAAGTATGTCTATCCGGCGCACGCCAGCGTCAACGGCAAGAAGGATTTCTGGTCGCGCGGCGACGGCTGGGTGTTCGCCGCGCTGGCGCGCGTGCTGGACGAACTGCCGGCCGACGATCCGCACCGCTCGCAATACCTGGCCCGCTTCCAGGACATGGCGCAGGCGCTCAAACGCGCCCAGCAACCGGAAGGCTACTGGACCCGCAGCCTGCTCGATCCGCAGCACGCGCCGGGGCCGGAGACCAGCGGCACCGCCTTCTTCACCTACGGCTACCTGTGGGGCATCAACCACGGCGTGTTGGCGCGCGACGAATTCCTGCCGGTGGTGCGCAAGAGCTGGCACTACCTGAGCAAGGTGGCCTTGCAGGCGGACGGCCGCGTCGGCTATGTCCAGCCCATTGGCGACCGCGCGATACCGGGGCAGGTGGTGGACCAGGATTCCACCGCGGATTTCGGCGTCGGCGCTTTCCTGCTGGCGTCGGCGGAGCTGGTACGCTTACTCGATCAACAATAAGGGGACAAGATGGAACGTCGTAATTTCATGCAAGCGGTGCTGGCCGGCTCGGCCGCCACCGGTTTGATGGGCGCCGGCGCTGTCGCCGCCGCCAATAGCGCGCCGGCCGCCGGCGGCGAGCGCGCCTACATGGCCGGCCTGCTGCAAAAGATGGCCGAACCGGTGCTGTCGAATATGGCGCAAGGTAAGCTGAAGAAGAACTTCCCGCTCGAACTCAGCCCGACCTGGGACGGCCGCGACCAGGGCGTGACCTATCTGGAATGCTTCGGCCGCCTGATCGCCGGCGCCGCGCCGTGGCTGGCGCTGCCGGAAGACGGCAGCGCCGAAGGCAAGACCCGCAAGCGCTTGCAACAGTTGGCGCTGCAAAGCTATGCCAATTCCGTCGATCCGAAGAACCCTGACTACCTGCTGTGGAAGGGCCCGGAGCAGGCGCTGGTGGATTCGGCCTATTTCACCAACGCCCTGATGCGGGCGCCGAAAGCCTTGTGGGAGCCGCTCGACAGCGTGACCAAACAGCGCATCATCGCCGAGATCAAGAGCCTGCGGCGGGTCGATCCGCCGTACACCAACTGGCTGTTGTTCGCCGCCATGAACGAAGCCTGGCTGATGTCGATCGGCGAGCAATACGACCAGATGCGCATCAGCCTGGCGGTGCGCAAGATCAACGAGTGGTATGCCGGCGACGGCTGGATCAAGGACGGCGACGCCTTCCACTTCGACTACTACAACTCCTACGTGATCTACCCGATGCTGGTGGAAATCCTGGAAGTGCTGGCAAGGGCCAGGACGCCTTTCTGGGGCGGCAATTCGGAAGAGCTGCTGGCGCAGGCCGTCAAGCGCATGCAGCGCTACAGCGAGCACCTGGAGCGTTTCATTTCGCCGAGCGGCACCTACCCACCGATAGGCCGTTCGCTGACCTACCGCACCGCCGTATTCCAGCCGCTGGGCCTGCTGGCCTGGCGCAAGCAGCTGCCGGCCAGCTTGCCTGCCGGGCAGGTGCGGGCGGCGTTGCACGCGGCGCACCAGGCCGTGTGGTCCGAACCGAGCAACTTCACCCGCGACGGCTTCCTCACCATCGGCTTCGTTGGCCACCATCCGGAGCTGGGCGACTGGTATTCCAACAACGGCAGCATGTACATCGCGTCCGAAGGTTTCCTGTCGCTGGGCTTGCCCGAAAACGATCCCTACTGGACCGCGCCGGCACAGGACTGGACCCAGAAGCTGGCCTACTCGGGCCGCCAGTTCCCCAAGGACTATCCGGTCAAATACTGAGCCGCGGCCACCGTCGTCCAGCCATCTCCCACCTCTGCCATCGCCCACGCTGTTGCCGAAAGTTGTTCCTCTCGGCAACAGCGCTGTCGCGTCGCGATAATAGAACGCCACCTCTAACGGTACTGTTTGACTTTTACCCCTCAGTGGATAATAGTACGAGCGTTCGCAATTCTTTTCACACGGAGTAAATTCAAGTGGAGCAGAATGCTCTTTTCTCTCCATGAATGTTACTTTGGGATGCAATATTATTAATACCTCAACTAAATTTATGCGCAAAGGCGAACTGACACGTGCGGCAATCCTGGATGTGGCGCTGGACCTGGCCAGCCGGGATGGTCTGGAAGGCCTGACCATCGGATTGCTCGCGGACAAGATGAACATGAGCAAGTCCGGCGTGTTCGCCCACTTCGGCTCGCGTGAAGATTTGCAGTTGGAAGTACTGAAGCTGTACCACCATCGTTTCGAGCAGGAAGTGTTTTTCCCTAGCGTCAAGGAGCCGCGCGGCATTCTGCGGCTCAAGTCGATGTTTGCGCGCTGGGTCAAGCGGGTCAGCGTGGAAGTGGCCTCGGGCTGCATCTACATCAGCGGCGCGGTGGAGTATGACGACCGTCCAGGTCCGATCCGCGAAGAGTTGATGGCCATGGTCGGCGCCTGGCAGGGCGCGCTGCTGCGCTGCGTGCAGCAATGCGTCGAATGCGGCGACCTCAAGGGCGACACCGACCCGCAACAGCTGGTGTACGAGATGTACGGCCTGATCCTGGCACTGCACCACGATGCGCGCTTCCTGCGCATCCCGGGCAGCCTGGGCCGGGCCGGCACCGGCTTCGAACGCTTGATCGAAACCTACCGTAATCCGCAAACGCCGTCCGCGGTGGTGGCACAGCAATAACGTAAAAAACACTCATTCACATCGTAGTCATTACAAAAGTCATCAGGAGAAAATCATGGGTCAATACGTCGCGCCAATCCGGGATATGCAATTCGTTCTGCACGAATTCCTGAAAGTGGAAGAAGAACTGAAGTCGCTGCCGGACTACGCTGAAGTCGATGCCGACATCATCAACCAGGTACTGGAAGAAGGCGGCAAATTCACCGCCGAAGTGCTGTTCCCGCTGAACCACTCGGGCGACCGCGAAGGCTGCAAGCACGACGCAGCGACCCACACCGTGACCACGCCTAAGGGCTTCAAGGAAGCGTACAAGCAGTACGTTGAAGCGGGCTGGGGCGCGCTGGCCTGCGATCCGCAATACGGCGGCCAGGGCCTGCCTGTCGTGCTGAACAACTCGTTCTACGAAATGCTGAACTCGGCCAACCAGGCCTGGACCATGTACCCAGGCCTGTCGCACGGCGCCTACGAGTGCCTGAAAGAACACGGCACCGACCACCAGAAGGAAGTCTACCTGCCTAAGCTGGTCTCCGGCGAATGGACCGGCACCATGTGCCTGACCGAACCGCACTGCGGCACCGACCTGGGCATGCTGCGCTCGAAAGCGCTGCCACAGGAAGACGGCTCGTGGCTGATCACCGGCAACAAGATCTTCATCTCGGCCGGCGAGCACGACATGGCGGAAAATATCCTGCACCTGGTGCTGGCCCGCGTGCCGGACGCGCCGGAAGGCTCGAAAGGCATTTCGCTGTTCCTGGTGCCTAAGTTCCTGCCGAAGGCGGACGGCACGGTCGGCGAACGCAACCCGATCACCTGCGGCGCCATCGAAGAGAAGATGGGCATCCACGGCAACTCGACCTGCCAGATGAACCTGGACGGCGCCCGTGGCTGGATCATCGGCCAGCCGAACAAAGGCCTGAACGCCATGTTCGTGTTCATGAACGCGGCCCGCCTGGGCGTGGGCATGCAGTCGCTGGGCCTGACCGAGATCGCCTACCAGAACGCGCTGATCTACGCCAAGGACCGCATCCAGATGCGTTCGCTGTCGGGCGTGAAAAATCCGGAAATGCCGGCTGACCCGATCATCGTCCACCCAGACGTCCGCCGCATGCTGTTGACCGGCAAGGCCTACGCCGAAGGCGCGCGCGCCTTTACGTCCTACGTGGCGCTGCAGATCGACCGCGAACTGCACCACCCTGACGAAGAAGTGCGCAAGGAGGCCGCCGACGAAGTCGCGCTGCTGACCCCGGTCATCAAGGCCTTCATCACCGACAACGCCTGGATCGCCACTTCGGAAGCAATGCAAGTGTTCGGCGGCCACGGCTACATCTCCGAATGGGGCATGGAGCAGTACGTGCGCGACGCCCGTATCAACCTGATCTACGAAGGCACCAACACCATCCAGTCGCTGGACCTGCTGGGCCGTAAGATCCTGGGCGACAACGGCGCCAAGCTGCGCAAGTTCGGCGAGAAGATCAAAGCCTTCGTGGAAGACAACGGCACCGACGAAGCGATGAGCGAATTCGTCACCCCGCTGGGCGACCTGGGCGACAAGGTCACCAAGCTGACCATGGAAATCGGCATGAAAGCCTTCCAGAACCCGGACGAAGTCGGCGCGGCATGCGTACCTTACCTGCGCGTGGTCGGCCACATGGTGTACAGCTACTTCTTCGCACAGATGGCGAAAATCGCCCTGGCCAAAGAAGACAGCGGCGACAATTTCTACAAAGCCAAGCTGGCCACGGCGCGCTTCTACTTCGCCCGCCTGCAGCCAGAAACTGCAACCTTGATTCGCCAGGCACGTTCGGGCTCCGCCAACCTGATGGCACTCGACGCCGACCTGTTCTAAGAACTTAAAGGAAACGACATGACCAATTTCATCGTTAAAAAAGTAGCCGTGCTGGGCGCCGGCGTGATGGGCGCGCAAATCGCCGCTCATTGCGTCAACGCCAAAGTGCCAGTGGTGCTGTTCGACCTGCCGGCAAAGGAAGGCCCTAAGAACGGCATCGTGCTGCGCGCCATCGAGAACCTGAAAAAACTGTCGCCTGCACCACTGGGCAACAAGGACCACGCCGCGCTGATCGAAGTCGCCAACTACGAAGACGACCTGGCCAAGCTGGCCGAGTGCGACCTGATCATCGAAGCCATCGCCGAGCGCATGGACTGGAAACACGACCTGTACAAGAAGGTCGCTCCGCACATCGCTCCTAACGCGATCTTCGCCTCGAACACCTCGGGCCTGTCGATCACCAAGCTGTCCGAAGGCTTCGACGCCGACCTGAAATCGCGCTACTGCGGCGTGCACTTCTTCAACCCGCCGCGCTATATGCACCTGGTCGAAATCATCCCGACCGAGTTCACCAAGCCGGAAATTTCCGACCAGCTGGAAGGCTTCCTGACCACCACCCTGGGCAAGGGCGTGGTACGCGCCAAAGATACGCCTAACTTCATCGCCAACCGCGTCGGCGTGTTCGGCATCCTGGCGATCGTGCACGAAGCAGAGAAGTTCGGCCTGTCGGTGGACGTGGTCGACGACCTGACCGGCGCCAAGCTGGGCCGCGCCAAGTCGGGCACCTTCCGCACCGCGGACGTGGTCGGCCTGGACACCATGGGCCATGTAATCAAGACCATGCAGGACTACCTGCCGAACGATCCGTTCGCCGCCGTCTACAAGACCCCGGCCGTGCTGGCTGGCCTGGTGGAAAAAGGCGCGCTGGGCCAGAAATCCGGCGCCGGCTTCTACAAAAAAGTTGGCAAGGAAATCCAACGCCTGGACTTCGCCACCGGCGAATACGTGGCCGGCGGCGGCAAGGCTGCCGACATCGTTGCCCGTATCCTGAAGGAAAAAGATCCGGTCAAGAAAATGAAGGCCCTGCGCGAATCGACCAACCCACAAGGCCAGTTCCTGTGGGCGATCTTCCGCGACGCTTTCCACTACATCGCGATCCACCTGGACACCGTGGCCGACAACGCCCGCGACATCGACTTCGCCATGCGCTGGGGCTTCGGCTGGAACGTCGGCCCGTTCGAAACGTGGCAAGCCGCAGGCTGGTCGCAAGTGGCCACCTGGGTCAAGGAAGACATCGACGCCGGCCAGGCACTGTGCAACGCACCGCTGCCAGCCTGGGTATTCGAAGGTCCGGTCGCTGAAAAAGGCGGCGTCCACACCGCTGAAGGTTCGTGGTCCGCAGTGTCGAAATCGTTCGTGCCGCGCTCGTCGCTGGCCGTCTACGACCGCCAGGCATTCCGCGCACCGGTACTGGGTTCGGGCGCCATCGATGGCCGCACCGCCGGCACCACCGTGCACGAAGACGACGACGTCCGCCTGTGGCACTCGGGCGACGACGTCCTGGTGATCTCGCTGAAAACCAAGATGCACGTGATCAGCCCTGGCGTGATCGCCGGCTTCCGTAAAGCACTGGCCGAAGCCGAGAAGAACTTCAAGGGCCTGGTGATCTGGAGCGCGGACGCGGCCGACGGCGGCGCGTTCTCGGCCGGCGCCGACCTGCAATCGGCACTGCCTGCGTTCATGCAGGGCGGCGCGAAAGCGGTCGACCCTATCATCCGCGAACTGCAAGACACCTTCATGGCGATGAAATATTCGAACGTGCCGGTGGTGGCTGCTGTTGCTGGCCTGGCGCTGGGCGGCGGTTGCGAAATGGCGCTGCACGCATCGAAGCGCGTGGCATCGATCGAATCGTACATCGGCCTGGTGGAAGTGGGCGTCGGCCTGATCCCTGCGGGCGGCGGCTTGAAAGAAGCGGCAGTGCGCGCGTTCAAGGAAGCCAAGGGCACCGACATCCTGCAATTCCTGAAAACCGGTTTCACCAATGCCGCTACCGCCAACGTGTCGAAGTCGGCACTGGAAGCGCAGGCCATGGGCTACCTGAAAGAAGACGACGTGATCGTGTTCAACCCTTACGAGCTGCTGCACGTGGCCAAGGTTGAAGCGCGCGCCATGTTCGACAAGGGCTATCGTCCGCCACTGAAGACCCCTGTGCAGGTCACCGGCCGCTACGGCTGGGGCACCATCAAGGCGCAACTGGTCAATATGCGCGACGGCGGCTTCATCTCCGCGCACGACTTCAAGCTGGGCGAGATGATCGCCGAGATCGTGTCGGGCGGCGATATCGACCAGGGTTCGTTCGTGAGCGAGCAGTGGTTCCTGGACATGGAGCGTAAAGCCTTCCTGGAACTGCTGAACCATCCGAAGACCCAGGAACGCATCATGGGCATGATGCAGACCGGTAAGCCAGTCCGCAATTAATCGGTATGTCGATCCTGAAACTGGTTTTTAAAGTATTACTGCGCGTGAGGCCAAGCATGGTGTATGACCGTATCAAGCAACAAATGATGGACACCTTGCCCTTCGTGCGTCTGCTGGGGATCAGGATCGACGAGATCGGCAGCGGCACTTCGAAAGTGTCGATGCCGGAGGACCCGAAGCTCAATAACCACCTGGGCACGCAGCACGCCGGGGCCTTGTTCACGCTGGCCGAAACGGCTTCCGGCGCGGCCATGGCTGGCGGCTTCGCGGAGCTGATCCTGGGCTTGCGCCCGGTCGCCAAGGAATCGCGCATCCAGTACCAGAAAGTAGCCAAGGGCGCCACCCGCGCCGAAGGCCGCGTCCCTGGCGATCTGGCCGCGCTGAAGGCCGAGCTGAAAGAGCAGGGCAAGGTGGCGTTCCCGGTGGAAGTCGACATCTTCGACGCCGCCGGCACGCTGGCCGCACAGGTTCAAGTGGATTGGTATTTATCCGAGAAGCGGGCTTAACGTTCCGCATAGTCTTCGATCAAAAATTTTCGAAAGAACAAAATGAGCAAACAAATTCAAGACGCATACATCGTCTCTGCCACCCGCACCCCGATCGGCAAGGCGCCGCGCGGCATGTTCAACAAGACCCGCCCGGACGACCTGCTGGTGCGCGTGCTGCAATCGGCCCTGGCGCAAGCGCCTGGCCTGGACCCGGCGCTGATCACCGACGCCATCATCGGCTGCTCGTTCCCGGAAGCGGAACAGGGCTTCAACATCGCCCGTCAATCGGTGCTGCTGGCCGGCCTGCCTAAGACCATCGGCGGCGTCACCATCAACCGCTACTGCGCATCGGGCATCACCGCGCTGGCCATGGCCGCCGACCGCATCCGCGTTGGCGAAGCCGATGCGATGATCGCCGGCGGCGTCGAGTCGATGTCGATGGTGCCGATGATGGGCCACCACCCATCGATGAACCTGAACATGTTCACCGACGACAACGTCGGCATGGCATACGGCATGGGCCTGACCGCTGAAAAAGTGGCGACCCAATGGAAGATCTCGCGCGAAGCGCAGGATGCGTTCGCCGTTGAATCGCACCGCCGCGCCATCGCCGCGCAGCAGGCCGGTTTCTTCAAGGACGAGACCACCCCGGTCGAGATCATCACCCGCACGCCAGACCTGGCGACCGGCGAAATCAAGATCAAGACCCGCACCGTCGACACCGACGAAGGCGCGCGCGCCGATTCGACCGTGGAATCGCTGGGCAAGCTGAAGCCGGTGTTCGCCGCCAAGGGTTCGGTCACCGCCGCCAATTCGTCGCAGATGTCCGACGGCGCCGGCGCGCTGCTGGTCGTGTCGGAGAAATTCCTGCGCGAACACAACCTGACCCCGCTGGCCAAGTTCTCGTCGTTCGCCGTCAAAGGCGTACCACCGGAAATCATGGGCATCGGTCCTAAGTTCGCGATTCCAGATGCGTGCAAAGCTGCCGGCATCACCCAGGATCAGCTGGACTGGATCGAACTGAACGAAGCGTTTGCAGCACAGGCACTGGCCGTCATCGGCGACCTGGGCCTGGATCCAGCCAAGGTCAACCCGATGGGCGGCGCGATCGCCCTGGGCCACCCGCTGGGCGCAACCGGCGCGATCCGCGCTGCGACCGTGGTGCACGCACTGCGTCGCAACAACCTGAAATACGGCATGGTCACCATGTGCGTAGGCGCAGGCATGGGCGCTGCTGGTATCATCGAACGCGTCTAACCCAGCATCCTTTGGCTATACGCACGCGTTACCGCTTAGGGGTCTGACCCCGTACGGGGTCAGACCCCGCATGGCGGTGCGGGTTAAAAAAGGGCGCCACGGCGCCCTTTAATCATTTGGAGATCACATGGATATTTTGAGCAGCAAGACCAACGGCGTGCTGACGCTGGAATTCAACCGCCCGGAACGCAAGAACGCGATCACCTCGGCGATGTACCAGAGCATGGCCGACGCCATCAACGAAGCGGAGCAGGACGCCGCCGTGCGCGCCATCCTGATCGTCGGCAAGCCGGAGATCTTCACCGCCGGTAACGACCTGGAAGACTTCATGAAGACCGCGCGTCCGGCCGACGGTTCCGGCATCGAAGAGCGTTCGGTGTACAAGTTCATGATGGCGCTGAGCGGCTCGACCAAGCCGGTGGTGGCGGCGGTGGCTGGTGCGGCGGTCGGCATCGGCACCACGCTGCTGATGCATTGCGACCTGGTCTACGCGGCCGACAACGCCAAGTTCTCGACGCCGTTCGTGCAGCTGGGCCTGTGCCCTGAGTTCGCTTCCAGCATCCTGCTGACGCAGATCGCCGGCTACCCGCGCGCCGCCGAAAAGCTGATGCTGGGCGAAGCCTTCCTGGCGCAGGAAGCGTTGGAGATGGGCCTGGTATCGAAGATCGTGCCGGCCGCCGAACTGCGCGCCTTTGCCGAAGGCCAGGCCGCCAAGCTGGTCGCCTTGCCGGCCAGCTCGATCCGCGCCACCAAGCAGCTGATGAAGGCCGCCCGCAAAGGCCCTGTGACCGAAGCCATCGCCGCCGAAAACAAATTCTTCGGCGCCATGCTGGCCGCCCCGGAAGCCAAGGAAGCGTTCACCGCCTTCTTCGAGAAGCGCAAGCCGGACTTCACCAAATTCAACTGACCTGAATTCAAGGGCCGGGCACAAGCAACCCTGATTGCGCCCGGCCTGTGAGTTGCCGTTATGCCGCAGAGCCTGTGGTAGGCTACAAAAACCAATTGTTCGCTGGAGTCGCGAAAAATGTTTTTCCTGCCGCGGTACATCCGTTTTTTCGCTTGCATGCTGTTTGTGTCGAGCCCTGCGTTCGGAGCGACGGAGACCGCAACCACACCGGCATCCAACGCCGCGCCGCTTGAGCTGCGCATCGCGGTGCTGTCCGACGGCCATGCCACCTACTTCATCCGCCTGCTGGAAGAGTCATTGCGGTTGATACATCAGCCTTACCATCTCCACTACGTGAAGGACATTCCGGCCCGCCGCATGTGGTGGATGCTGGGCAAAGGCGACATCAATCTCTTCTACGGCATGCGCACCAAGGACAAGGACAGCAATAAGCAGATCGTTCCGGTGCGTAACGGTTTGACCAATGGCTTGATCGGCCAGCGGGTGTTATTGATCCGTCGTACCGATGCGGAAGTCTTTGCACAGGTCAAATCAGTGGACGATTTGAAGCGAACCCGGCTGATCGCCGGGTTCGGCGCCGGCTGGGGCGATGCCAAAGTGTGGAAGGCGGCGGGCTTGCCGCTGTACGAGCACGCCGCGCCGTGGACCACGATTTACGCGATGGTGGCGGCGGCAAACCGGCACGTCGATTATCTGCCGCGCGGCGTCATCGAGGTGTCGAAAGAGGCGCGCGGACATCCCGAATTGGTGGTGGAACAACACCTGTTAATGGATTATCCTGGCGACTTTGGTTTTTATCTGGCGCCTTCGGCCGCCAGCTATCGGCCCATTATCGAGCGGGCCTTGAGAGAAGCGGAAGCCACGGGGCTCAAGGCGCGCCTGATCGAGGAGGAATTCGGCGCCGATATCAGGGCGCTGGACCTGAATCGTCGTGTGCATCTGCACCTTACCGCCACCCCGGATTGATATGATTGCTGGAGACGTCTTGATGAAGTTCAGAGCAGGTTTGGTGGCGTTGTTGTTGGCCGGGCAGGCGTTGGCCGGCGTGGCGGTCCAGCCGGATGATGCGCAACTGCGCTACACCGGGCGCATCGATTTTTCCGACCGCGCCCGACCCATGTTGTCGTGGCCCGGCACCAGCATTGAAGGGAACTTCACTGGCGCCAGCCTGGCGGTCAAGCTGGACGACCAACGGGGCCAGAACTTCTTCAACGTGTTCATCGATGGCGACCTCGCCAGGCCGGTGGTCATCGAAGCCGCGCAGGGCAGCAAGACTTATGCGGTGGCCAGCGACTTGAGACCCGGCGCGCATCGCTTCCTGATCACCAAGCGCACCGAAGGCGAGGAGGGCGGCACCGTGTTCCAGGGCCTGGAGCTGGCCGATGGCGGCAAGCTGCTGCCACCGCCGGCGCCCAAGCGGCGCCGCATCGAGTTCTTTGGCGATTCGATCACCACCGGCATGGGCAACGAGTCGCCGGACGACGGACCGGATCATCTGGCGAAGGACAAGAACAACTTCATGTCCTATTCGTCGATCACGGCGCGGGCGCTGGATGCGGAGGCGCACATCATTTCGCAAAGCGGCATCGGCGTGATGATCAGCTGGTTCCCTTTCACGATGCCGGATTTTTATGACCAGCTGAGCGCGGTCGGCGACAACGACACCCATTGGGATTTCAGCTCATGGACGCCCGATGTGGTGGTCATCAACCTGTTCCAGAACGACCGCTGGCTGATCGACCGCGAGCAGCGTCTGTCACCGCCGCCGGACGACGCGCAGCGCGTGCAGGCGTATCGCGCTTTCGTGCGGAAGATACGCGCGCTGTATCCGCAGGCTTACATCGTCTGCGCATTGGGCAGCATGGATGCGGTGCAGGAAGGCTCCAAATGGCCGGGCTATGTGCGCGCGGCGGTGGACCAGATCCGGCAAGGCGGCGATCGCCGCATCGATACCATCGTGTTCCCCTGGACCGGCTTCGGCGGCCATCCGCGCGTCAAACAGCACCAGGCCAATGCGGCGCAGCTGACGGCGCTTGTCCGCAAGAAAATGGGATGGTGAGCGTTGCATGGCACTGTCGCGCACGCGAGACAACCTGACTTGAACATAAACGAGCTGATGCTATCCTGATTTCTCATCTTATCAATTTTATATTGCTAAAGGGGAAGACATGAAAGCTCTTGCGATTGCGCTGGCCTGCATGGCCTGCGCGGGCAGTGCACTGGCTGACAACGTGGCGCTGAATGGCGCCGTGACGCTGACCGGTGGCGGTTTCGGTAACAGCGACGGCTGGGGTGGTGGCGCGCTGGCCGCCGCGTCCACGGTCACCGATGGCATCTACCTGCCGATCGGCACCCAGTGGAATACCGGCACCGTGTTCTGGACCGGCGACGCTGGCGCCGATACCGTCATGGTGACGCTGAACCACACCGCCCTGGTCAGCCAGCTCTACCTGCAGGCCGACAACGACAACGATTATCTGATCCAGTATCGCGACACCGCCAACGTCTGGCACGATGCCGCCGTGATCTCGCCGAACCGCTCCTGGGGCCAGGACAATGGCGGCGTGCTGCTGGGCGTGCCATTGATCGCCACCGCGTTCATGATTTCCGGCACCGCCGGCGTCGGCGACAACCATTTCTCCGTGTCGGAATTCGTCGCCGTCGGCCGCGTCGTCCCGGTGCCTGAGCCCGAAACCTATGCGATGCTGGGCGCCGGCCTGGCCATGCTCGGCCTGGCGGCGCGCCGCAAGCAGCGGCGCTCCTGAGCGTCTACCTTCCGGCACATGCGCGTCCATGAGGACGTCTCCAGAATGCAGGCTGGTTCATTCAAGAACCGCCTCATTCAGGAGACTCCATGGACAAGACAGGCTGCACTCTTTTTCTTGCCGCGCTGGTTGCGCTGCTCAGCGGCTGCGGTAGCGGCAGTGGCGCACCGGCAGCGGCGACGCCGCCGCCGACTTCGGCCCCGGTAACGCCCACCACACCCACCGGCGAAGCCGATACCTCCGGCGCGCGCGGCGCCTTGCTGTTCAATCCGCCGCCATTGGAGCAGTCGCTCGACCCGGCCGGCCTGGCGAAGGCGCTGGGCCGGCTCGGCACGGCGGGCGCGCAAATCCTGACCGCCGCCGGCCAGCCCAAGTGCAGCATCGACTTCCATCATTTCGAATACAGCACCGTCGGCGCGGCCGGCGAAACCACCATGGCCTCCGGCTCGCTGATGGTGCCGAACGGCGCCGATCCCGCGTGCAACGGCAAGCGTCCTGTGCTGATGTACGGCCACGGCAGCTCGGTGGTGCGCAACGTCCGCCTGGGCGACCTGACGCCCGGCGCGCCGTATGCCGAAACCAGCGCCACCGCGGCCGCGCTGTACGCGGCGCAGGGTTATATCGTGATCGCTCCCAACTATGCCGGCTACGACACCTCGACCCTGGGCTACCACCCGCACCAGGTGGCAGAGCAACAGGCCAAGGACATGGTCGATGCGCTCACCGCCGCCCGCAAGGCCTTCGCCAAGCTGCCGCACCCGGTGGCGGAAAATGGCAAGCTGTTCCTGACCGGGCATTCCGAAGGCGGCTATGTGATGATGGCCACGCACCGCGCCATGCAGGCGGCCGGCATCAGCGTCACGGCGGCGGCGCCGATGAGCGGCCGCTACGCCGAAAGCGCCAGCTACGAAGCGACCCTCGGTTCGGCTGGCGGGCAGCGCGGCCTGAGCCAGCTCTACGGCACCGCCATGCTGGAGTTCCCGCTCCAGTTCACCGCCTGGCAGAAGGCCTACGGCAATCTGTATGCGGCCCCGACCGAGTTGTACCAGGCCGGCTTTGCGGCGTCGATGGAGACGCTGGCGCCAACCCTGGTGCCGATCGCCACGCTGATTGCGAGCGGCAAGCTGCCGCCGCATTTGCTGGCCAACGACATGCCGGGCTACGCCAGCTTGCCGGCGGCCGAGCAGGCCGCGTATGGCACGCCGGCGCAGAGCCTGCTCAAATCGTCCTACGTGGCGGCGCTGCTCGACGATATCGCCGCCCATCCGTGCCCGGCCACGTCGGCCATCGCGCCGCTGGACTGCGCCTCGCGCCATCCGATGCGCAACGCCTGGTTCAAGAACGACCTGCGCACCTGGGTGCCGACCGCGCCGGTGTTGATGTGCGGCGGCCATGGCGATGCCAAGGTGCCGTTCTTCAACACCACGTTGACGCAAGCCTATTTCAACGCCCATGGCGTCGCCTCCGGGCTGGTGACGGTGCTCGACGTCGATACGCCGGTGCAGGCCAACGATCCCTACGCCGGCGCCAAGAACTTGTTCGCGGAGGCAAAACGGCTGGTGGTCGCCGCCAATGGCGATCCCGCCGACCCGGCCAACTATCACACCTACATGGCCTTCGCCGGCTGTAATGTGGCGGCGCGCGATTTCTTCAAGACCTATCAATAGGCTGCTACATCCACCAACCACCTGATTCAGGAGACTCCATGAACAAGACAGGCTGCACTCTCATTCTCGCAGCGCTGGCCGCGCTGCTCGGCGGCTGCGGCAGCGGCGGCAGCGCACCGGCTGCGGCCACGCCGCCGGCGTCGGCGCCCGTGACGCCGACCG